>NZ_JADCKV010000019.1:0-110999 GCF_014982105.1 Enterobacter cloacae complex sp. P18RS
AGGCGCATTATAGGGAGTTCCCGAGCGACCGCAACAGAAAAGTTGCAAAAAAATGACTGACTGCTGTATTCCCCAGCAAAACCCCGCTTTATACCTTTTTACGCACAGACTTATCCACAATCCATTGACGATCCCGGTGTGATCCAGCGATTTGAACACTATACTAGCGGCAAATATTTCTCTCGCGGGCCAACCTCATGACGACACAACGACTTCAACGTGACTGGCGTATCCCAACCGCCGGGCTAGCCGTGCTGGTGTTACTTATGGCAGGTTTTGCACTGCATACGCACTGGAATGCTTTTATTCAGTGGTGCCTCGCCACCCAGATCACCCTGCACCGATATCTGGTGATGTATCTGCTGCAACTTAATAATCATCAGTACAGCGGTGGGCTATGGTTGTTAACCGGTGCGTTTCTTTATGGTGTACTCCATGCCGTTGGACCTGGGCACGGCAAATTTATCGTCACCACGTATCTCACCACCAATAAAGAGAGCCAGCTCGCGGCACGCGTCGTACCGTTTATCGGTAGCATGATGCAGGGCGTCAGCGCGATCGTCTTTGTCTTTATCCTGGCGGTTGGATTGAACCTCGCGTCAGGAGATATCAGCACCAGCCGTTGGTACGTCGAGAAAATCAGCGCCGTGCTGATTGCCGTCTTCGGCGCGTTTATCATTTATCAGGCGCTCAGCAGCCTGCGTCCGCGCAAAATGGCGATTAGCGCCATCAAGCCGCTTCACCAGCATAATGAACGCTGTGGCTGCGGCCATCACGCCGTAGGGGTGGATCTGACTAAAAGCGACTGGAAAACCCGTCTGGGCGTGGTGCTGGCCATTGGCGCACGCCCGTGCAGCGGGGCAATTATGATCCTGATGTTCTCGAATGCGCTCGGTATTATTAGCTGGGGGATTGCTGCTGTGATGACAATGTCGCTGGGCACGGCGCTGTCGATTATGGGGCTGTCGCTGGCAGTACGTTACGCGCGTGAACGCACAGTCGCCTGGTTTGGTGGCGGCACGTCCCTGAACTGGGTAATGCCGATGGTCAAAACTGCCGGAGGGGTTGTTCTGATACTGTTCGCGACGATCCTGTTCCTTACGGTGATCCCCGTCAGCGCCGGCGGCGACTATATTGCCGCTGGATGCTAATAAAAGAAAACCCGCCAGCGGCGGGTTTTTTTATCACTCGTTAATTCGCGGATGCTGATCGACAAGGCGAGAGCGTTTTGTCTGGAGCGCCTCAATCTCTGCGTCAATATCTTCAATCTTCTGCTCTACATTATCGTAGTGCTCACGCAGGATCTCTTTCGCTTCCTGAATATCAGACGCCGCAGGCGTTGCCCCTTTCAACGGACGATTCGCCGTCTCCTTCATGGTAATACCGGTAATCAGGCCGATCACCGCAATGACCATCAGATAGTAAGCAGGCATCATCAGGTTCTGCGTGCTCTCCACCAGTGAAGCAGCAAGCGTCGGCGTCAGGCCCGCAATCAGAACGGAGATATTAAAGGCTGCCGCCAGCGCACTGTAGCGAATATGCGTCGGGAACATTGCCGGCAGCGTAGAAGCCATCACCCCGATGAAGCAGTTGAGGATCACCGCCAGCATCAGCAGACCGGCGAAAATCAGCCCCAGCACATTGCTGTTAATCAGAATAAAGGCCGGGATTGCCAGTGCGAACAGGGCGACGCTGCCGAGAATAATGAATGGCTTACGGCCAAAGCGGTCGCTCAGTAGACCCATAATCGGCTGCACAAACAGCATACCCACCATGATGGCGATAATAATCAGCACACCGTGGTCTTCCGAGTAGTGCAGGTTATGCGACAGGTAGCTCGGCATGTAGGTCAACAGCATGTAATAGGTGACGTTGGTGGAAATCACCAGACCAATACAGGTCAGCAGGCTGCGCCAGTGTTTGGTCGCAATCTCCTTGAACGACACTTTCGGGCCATCCTGTAACCCTTCACGGTCACCCTGCTCCAGCTTTTCAACGTGCTGCTGGAACGCAGGCGTCTCTTCCAGGGCGTGACGCAGATAAAGCCCAATGATGCCCAGCGGCAGCGCCAGGAAGAACGGAATACGCCAGCCCCAGTCAAGGAAGTTCTCTTCACCCACTACGGTTGAGATCAGAACCACAACCCCCGCGCCCATGACAAAACCGGCAATCGAACCAAAGTCCAGCCAGCTGCCCATAAAGCCACGTTTACGGTCCGGAGAATATTCAGCGACAAAAATCGATGCGCCGGTATATTCGCCACCAACGGAGAAGCCCTGCGCCATCTTACAGATCAACAGCAGAATCGGCGCCCATATACCAATAGTTGCATACGACGGAATAAGGCCGATACAGAATGTACTTATCGACATGATGACAATGGTAATAGCCAGGATCTTCTGGCGACCATATTTATCACCCAGCATGCCGAAGAAAAGGCCACCGAGAGGACGAATCAGGAAGGGAACGGAGAACGTACCCAGCGCAGCAATCATCTGCAAGCTGGGATCGGCACCAGGGAAGAACACTTTACCAAGTGCATAGGCCACAAAGCCGTAAACACCAAAATCGAACCACTCCATCGCATTACCGAGCGAGGCCGCTGTAATCGCTTTGCGCAGTTTCGCGTCATCAATAATGGTGACATCGCGCAGCGTGATGGGTTTTACTTTTTTCCTTCTAAGCATAGCTTTCCTCGTAGACTCAGCCCCGTCCGTTTCACAGCGCATTTTGCAAGCTGTGAACCAGAGACCCGCTCCATGCGAATCTCCTTATTCAAGCGTAGCAGGTTTACTTACATTGACGTTTTACCTCAATACAACCGAACCTGTTGACGCCTGTCTGGGCAGTTAAAGACCTTTTTACCCTACCAGCGTTTATATATGTGATCAACTTCACACATATTTTTCCTGTTCGTAAGTTGCCTTCAGCTTTTGTCAATTCACGATAAATAAGGTCATTCTAAACCCCCTTATCAAACAGATCTTAACGCCCGTTATTATTCTTCCCCAAACAAAATGCAAGCACATTTCTTCACAGCGAATTTACACAAAATTCAATTATTAACAGTGGGCAATCCTGTTTACATTCAATATGTGACGAAGATAACTAAAACAGCGTTTTATTTTCATTGAATCACAATTCCAAAGATCGCATGATAAATCCGAACACGATATCCCAGCGGCTTTCAAATGAAGGAATGCTGAACACCTGAATTTCGCTCTACAGCATAAATAACGAATCGATTGGCCCTAAAAAAGGCAATCTTTTGAATTTGTTGATCTATTTTTTGAGCTTTCCGCCAGCCATGCGGACGAGATGTGAGGGTTAATGATGAAGATTAAAGCAACAATAGAACGCATCCCGGGCGGGATGATGCTGGTCCCGCTGGTACTTGGCGCGATATTAAATACGCTAGCCCCGAATACCGGTGCTTATTTTGGCGGTTTTACAAAAGGTATGATTACCGGAACGGTACCGATTCTGGCAGTCTGGTTCTTTTGCATCGGCGCATCAATTAACTTGCGTGCAACAGGTACGGTATTACGTAAATCAGGGACGCTGGTCATTACTAAAATTGCGGTCGCCTGGGTTGTTGCCATGATCTGTGCAATGTTCATTCCGGAGAATGGAATTCAGACCGGCTTCTTCGCCGGATTATCCGTTCTGGCCATAGTCTCAGCAATGGATATGACCAACGGCGGTCTCTATGCCAGCCTGATGAATCAATATGGCACCAAAGAAGAATCGGGCGCGTTCGTGCTGATGTCCCTGGAGTCGGGTCCGCTGATGACGATGTTGATTCTGGGTTCTGCCGGCCTTGCCTCTTTTGAACCACACCATTTTGTCGGGGCGATCCTGCCGTTCCTGATTGGTTTTGCGCTGGGCAACCTCGATCACGATCTGCGTGATTTCTTCAGCAAAGCCACCCCGGTACTGATCCCGTTCTTCGGCTTCGCGTTGGGCAATACCATCAACCTGAACGTGATTCTGGAAACCGGCCTGCTGGGCATTGTGCTGGGTGTTGCCGTCATCGTCATCACGGGTATTCCACTGATTATTGCAGACCGCGTCATCGGGGGCGGCAACGGAACCGCGGGCGTGGCCGCCTCTTCGGCCGCAGGCGCTGCGGTAGCCAACCCGGTGATTATCGCCCAGATTAACCCGGCCTTTGAACCCGTGGCCGCTTCCGCCACGGCTCTGGTTGCCGCCAGCGTGATTGTGACGGCAATTCTGGTCCCTGTCATCACGGCACTGTATGCCAGACGCTTTGGGCATGTGCCTGAGTCCCGGACAGAACCTGAAGCGGTAGAAATGCACCACTAACCCTTTCGCCCCCTCCTTAAAAAGAGGGGGCAATCACGTACCAAATATCTCTTCCACCATGCCATCCACCAGCCGTTTTGCCGAACAGAGTCTCGGCATTCCCAGCGCGACCGTTTGCCAGCTCTGCGTCACTGACCAGCTCACCGGATGTTTATCCGCCTGACACCAGTCCCCCAGCCAGCCCAGCATATCTTTATAATCAATCAGACCGGGAGAAGCGGGCGTCGTCAGCCACTGATGGTAAAAATGCCGGGTGGTGGGAGAAGCATTAATTCCCTGTGCCAGATAGTTTGCGGCCATGCTGCGCAGATTATCTTTCAGCATGGCCGCCACATCGCTATTCGCCAGACGACAGGCATCGCCAAACGCCCCCCAGCGCAACTCTTCCAGCACGATAAAGCAGCGGCCAGCCAGCGACCAGCCGTCATACTGCCCGGCTCGCCAGCGGGTAAAAATTTGCTCGCTGTGCTCACCCGCCTGAACCGTCAGGCCGCGCTGCGCGAGCGCTTTCTCTTTATAGGCGGCACGCTGGTTGAAATGTGAGGAGAGCTCTTCGTACTGTTGCAACAATCCGGGCGGTTGAGGGAGGCGTGGATTCACCTGCTGGCGCAGGGCTACCAGCCTGTCGGACATACGGGTCAGCGCAAGGTGTCCGGGGTCGAGCATACCGGCCAGTTTCTCCGCCAGACCCAGCCGCAGCGCTGCATTTTCGTTGAGCATTCCCGCCATTGCCCACGGCCGCAGCCGGGTCTGCGTAATGATCTCCTGCGTCAAACGCTCACGAAATTGCAGTTGCTGTGGCCCCAGGAGGGAGTGACGTGCAGTGTCCGCCCCCTGGACCAAATCGACCATAAATTTTGGATGAATACACTCCAGCGTCCGCCCGGGACCGTCCAGTAGCTGTGTTGTCATGGTTGCTCTGCCGCGAATAAGGTTTGAATATCATCGCGTAACAGTCGGGTATCTTCCTGAATCCACGCCGCAGTAGTCATACTTTGCTTCAACAACTGGCTAAGCGCCCGGGTTGAATGTTCATTCTGCTGCCGCACGGCAAGGCTATCACGCAAGCTTTCCTGTAACCCGGTCAGGCACAACGAAAACTCTGCAAAGAACGTTGCCATACCTGCCGTAACAGAGACATCGACCTGCGCGGCCAAAGCTTTACGTATTTGATCGCAAAACTGATCGATATGTTGCGTAAATTTGCCATGAAGCTGAACGATGTCGATGACATAGCGTGTGCGCGTCACGACATACTCTTCCCAGCCCCAGCCGGGATTATTGAGCCAGCGCGAGACGGTATTACGTACGCTGCCTGCCCCTGCTGGCTGACTGGCGGGAGGGGTGTCCTGCACAATGGCATCATTAAATAAGCCGCGCGTATTGAAATTAAGCTGGTTTGCCTGAAACGCCGGGAAGCTAATCCGCGCCCGAAATCCGGCATGACTGATCTGCTCCTTAATTCGCGTCTCGATGGGTCGCATCGCCTCATTCAACGATCGGGCGAGCGTAGACTCCAGCTGATCAAAGCGTAACGCCAGCTCCCGGCCAATTCTGCTCTGCGCATTCAGCATAATCTGCTCGCATGACGATCGGATCTTGCTCAGGACAATCTGCGCCTGCCCTTCATCGTCAAGCACCAGCTGCTGGATCGCATCCGCGTCGTCTGCACGCAAACTGGATGGCTCGCGCCCTGCTAAATCAAGAATAGACGGGCGGCTAAAAATGTCGCCCAGCGCCTGGTGAAGTTCCCCTTTCTGGCGAAGCAGGAATGCATCCGTTGCGTTAAGCGCCTCTTCAACTTCATGCTGGACCTCATCGCTCACCACGCTCTGCCGCTGACGCAGCATCGTCATATCCTCTTCCAGGCGCGCAATATTCAGCTCCAGCTCATCAAAAGCGACCGTCAGTCCCTGATGGCGAAAATCCAGGTATTCTCTGGCATTTTGCGCATAGTTCAGCAGCTTATGCGATGCCGAACGCAAAGCGAACAGCGAGGCGTTGGCGTAAGCCGCGTAAATCAGTTTGCGGATGGGCTGTTCGAACAGCGAATCCTCCCACAGCAGATCCGCCGCATGGCGAATATGGTCAATATCGTCCAGGTCGGCCGTTCGCCAGCGGCGGCCCAGCGCGGCCTCGGCAAAATCCTGTACCCAACGCTGATCCTGATGATCGGGAAGGCGCCCATGAACGTTCATCTCATAGCGGGCGCGGTTTGCCAGATAGGCCCACATAGAAGAGACCGGATAAATTTGCCCCGGAGAAATATTTCCTTTCATCAGCGTGCCGGAAATCATCGCCCGCACCTGCTCTTCATCGTCGCTGTTACGATCTTTCTGATCGAATTTGTTGACCAGGGCGTAAAGCGGTACGGATTTGCCGGCAGCCGAAATTGCCTGACGAACCTCCGCATCAGAAATAGATTTAAGCTGTGTATAGTCCATCACCGCCAGCACGGCGGAGGCGCGCGCCAGCTGCTCGCTGAGCATTTTTTGCAGGTGCGGCTGACCGGCCTCGTTCGGCCCCGGCGTGTCGAGCAGCGTCAGTTGCCCCAGGTGCGCATCCAGACCGGCGAGATGCACAAACTCCACCTCAATCACCGGAATATGTTCTATCGCGGCATACTCAGAGAACGGAAACTCCACGCCCAGCGCCTGAGACAGCCGCACCAGATCGTTCAGGCTTTTCAGACAATGAAAGATGGGCTCCGCGCCCAGGTGATGTTTTTCAAACGCCTCACCTCTTTCTATGCGCTCCAGCAGCGTATTCATGTCCTTGTCGATTTCCAGACGCCGCGCCAGCTTGCCGCGATCTTTATCGCACAGTTTTTTCTGCAACTGGGTAATCAGGGTATCGATGGGCGAAACGTGCAAAAAATGCAGCACCGGCTCCTTCTGGCCCGGCGTATGGCGGATCAGCGTGGGAAGTGCCGTCATCGGACGATTGCGGTTCGGCAGCACTTCCGTGCCCACAATCGCATTAATGGTGGTCGATTTTCCCGCTTTCATGGTACCCACAATCGCCAGCACCATTTCGAGGCGGGTTATTTTGCGTAATTCGTTATTCAGCATCGCCTGCTGAGCGTCGACACCCCGTGCGCTAAAATGTAACGGCAAAACGTTGTTATTAACGCCGCTCATCGTAGCGGCTGTGCTATCCAGCTTTGCAATCGGCATAGATTTTAATGAATCAAGATTGTTCAGAGCGAGCTGTAACAATCGTTCAGCTTCCTGGCTTAATTCAAATATGGTCTGTGTGTGCATGATAAAAGCCTTCCCTTAACGCAAATTTATTACTTTTATTAAGCCACAATGTTTTAATTATACTTTTCAGGCTTATATGATCACGTATGGAAAACATGTTCATTTAATACAACTAACTGAAGATAATGAGAATTTAAAAACCACCCTCGTAATACGTGTAAAACATCCCCTGGCCAGAAAGCCAAAAGTGAATAGACAAAACGCATTTTCAGGAAACATCAGGATATATCATCGTTATTTACCCACCAAAAAAGAGAGGTATTCCCTGGCGCCAAAAGATGTATGGCGTCAGAAAAGGATAGATAAATAACGGCTTGTTCCTTCACCTTATCCGAAATGGCACAACGTAGCAATTTGCTGTAATAAAATATTCGATACATTTAGCATGATTACGATCTCTGCCGTTCAGGGCTTAAGATTCCCTTAATTCACTGACAGTTCGTGTCATCGCTTGCGCATTTATGCGCTATTTTTATAAAACAATATCACCGACAAAAGTGGGGATTTGCGTTATACTCGCTGCCTTTTTCGGCACACTGCCGTCATTTAGCTGGCGTTTTCCAGCGTGTTAACACTTTTGAGGATACCAACATGCAACTTCCACACTGCCCGAAATGCAATTCTGAATACACCTATGAAGACAATGGCATGTTCGTTTGCCCGGAATGCGCCCATGAATGGAACGATGCGGAGCCTGCACAGGACAGCGATGCGCTGATCGTGAAAGACGCGAACGGCAACCTGCTGGCAGACGGCGACAGCGTTACCGTTGTGAAAGATCTGAAGGTAAAAGGCAGTTCCTCCATGCTGAAGATCGGCACTAAAGTCAAAAATATCCGTCTGGTTGAAGGCGATCATAATATCGACTGCAAAATTGACGGCTTCGGTCCGATGAAACTGAAATCTGAGTTCGTGAAAAAGAACTGATTGTCCCGCCCGGTGACGCTTCGCTTACCGGGCGTTCGGGAACTACACTTAACGGGCTTTTCTTACGTGAGGTAAAGATTATGCCGTTAAGTCCCTACATCTCTTTCGCCGGCAACTGTGCGGAGGCGACCGCCTTCTATCAGCAGGCCATCGGCGCAGAACTCCTCTACAAAATCACCTTCGGCGAAATGCCCAAAGACGAAAACAGCGAAGAAGGCTGTCCGTCAGGCATGAACTTCCCGGATACCGCCATCGCCCACTCTAATGTCCGCATTGCCGGCAGCGATATCATGATGAGCGATGGTCTGCCACCCGGTAGCAGCACGCAGTACGCCGGATTTACGCTGGTGCTCGACACGCAGGACGTGGATGAAGGCAAACGCTGGTTCGACAACCTCTCTGATGGTGGCAATGTCGAAATGGCCTGGCAGGAGACTTTCTGGGCGCACGGATTCGGGAAAGTCACCGATAAATACGGCGTGCCGTGGATGATTAACGTCGTTAAATCGTAGGCCACATAAGCGCAGCGCATCCGGCAACAGCGCCCGGAGACGCTGCGCTGACCGGGCCTGCGGTGATTGTCATCAAACTCCCCTCAACTCTTCAAACTCCCGCAACCAACACTTAACCTGAATGTCATATTGATGCGCCAGCATGAGGCCACATTTATCGTGAGGCCCGGCACATGCAAACTGTCATTCGCGTCGAGAAACTGAGCAAAACCTTCCATCACAACAAGGCGCTGCATGCCGTTGATCTGACCGTCCAGCAGGGCGAAATGGTGGCGCTGTTGGGGCCGTCTGGTTCAGGTAAATCAACCCTTCTTCGTCACTTGAGCGGCCTGATTACCTGTGACAAAACGCCGGAAAGCCGCGTCGAACTGTTGGGGAACACCGTGCAACATGCGGGGCGTCTGGCGAGCGATATTCGCAAAAGCCGCGCTCAGACGGGCTATATCTTTCAGCAGTTCAACCTGGTGAACCGCCTGACCGTGCTCGAGAACGTGCTGATTGGCGCGCTCGGCAGCACCCCGTTCTGGCGCACCTGCCTGCGCTGGTTCTCCCCATCCCAGAAGCAAGAAGCCTTACAGGCGCTGACCCGCGTCGGCATGGCGCATTTCGCCCACCAGCGCGTCTCCACGCTCTCCGGCGGACAGCAGCAGCGCGTCGCCATCGCCCGCGCCCTGATGCAGAAAGCCAAAATCATTCTGGCCGATGAACCTATCGCCTCGCTGGACCCGGAATCGGCCCGCATCGTGATGGAAACCCTGCGCGACATCAATCAGAACGACGGCATCACCGTGGTGGTGACGCTGCATCAGGTGGATTACGCCCTGCGCTACTGCGAGCGCATCGTCGCCCTGCGTCAGGGCCATGTGTTCTTCGATGGCGCAAGCCACCAGTTTGATAACGAACGTTTTGATCATCTCTACCGCAGCGTAAACCGCGTCGAAGAGCGCGCGCAGGCTGCTTAACGTCCCCATAACGAGGAATGGACATGAACTACAAAGCCGTTGCCGCGCTGGCCTTCACCAGCATGTTCAGCATCAGCACCCTGCTAAGCCCTGCTTACGCTGAGGAACAGGAAAAAGCGCTGAACTTTGGCATCATTTCAACGGAATCACAGCAAAACCTGAAGCCGCAGTGGGAACCGTTCCTGAAAGATATGGAAACCAAACTGGGGATCAAAGTAAACGCCTTCTTCGCTCCGGACTACGCGGGCATCATTCAGGGAATGCGCTTCAACAAAGTCGACATCGCCTGGTATGGCAACCTCTCTGCTATGGAAGCGGTAGATCGCGCGAACGGCCAGGTCTTCGCCCAGACCGTTGCGGCAGACGGCTCCCCGGGCTACTGGAGCGTGCTGATCGTTAACAAAGACAGCCCGATCAACAATCTCAACGACATGCTCGCCAAACGCAAAGAGCTGACCTTTGGTAACGGCGACCCGAACTCCACTTCCGGCTTCCTCGTCCCTGGCTACTACGTCTTCGCGAAAAACAACGTCTCCGCCAGCGACTTTAAGCGCACGGTCAACGCCAGCCACGAAACCAACGCCCTGGCCGTGGCGAATAAGCAGGTTGACGTCGCCACCAACAACACTGAAAACCTCGACAAGCTGAAGACCTCCGCGCCGGACAAGCTGAAGGAAATCAAGGTTATCTGGAAATCGCCGCTGATCCCGGGCGACCCGATCGTGTGGCGCAAAAACCTCTCCGAGAGCACCAAGGACAAGGTCTACGACTTCTTTATGAACTACGGCAAAACGCCGGAAGAGAAAGCGGTTCTGGCGCGTCTGGGCTGGGCGCCGTTCCGCGCGTCCAGCGATTTGCAGCTGGTGCCGATTCGCCAGCTGGCGCTGTTCAAGCAGATGCAGGGCGTGAAGGACAACAAAGGTCTGAAGGAAGAAGAGAAGACCAGCAAAGTGTCGGAAATTCAGGCGCAGCTGGACGATCTCGACCGCCTGACCGCCGCGCTCGGCGCCATGACCAGCGTGAATAAAGCGGTGCAGTAACTTACGTCCCCTCTCCCTTGAGGGAGAGGGTTAGGGTGAGGGGGAAATGCGCACGCTGATGCCCTCACCCCGGCCCTCTCCCACAGGGAGAGGGGGAACAGATCGTAGGCCGGATAAGCGTAGCGCCATCCGGCACACAAAGACCCGCGGAGTAAAACATGCAAACCATCACCCTCCCGCCGCCAAAGCGCAGCTGGTTCTCGCTCATAAGCTGGGCCGTTCTGCTGGCGGTGCTCGTTATCTCCTGGAAGGGCGCGGAGATGGATCCGCTGCTGCTCTTCAAAGATTCCGGCAACATGGCGACCTTCGCCGCCGACTTCTTCCCGCCGGACTTCAGCCAGTGGCAGGACTACCTCGGTGAAATGGCGATCACCCTGCAAATTGCCGTCTGGGGCACCGCCCTCGCCGTGATCCTCTCCATTCCGTTTGGCCTGATGAGCGCCGAAAACATCGTGCCGTGGTGGGTTTACCAGCCGATGCGTCGCCTGATGGACGCCTGTCGCGCCATCAACGAAATGGTCTTTGCGATGCTGTTCGTGGTCGCCGTCGGCCTGGGTCCGTTCGCGGGCGTGATGGCGCTGTTCATCCACACCACCGGCGTGCTCTCCAAGCTGCTCTCCGAAGCTGTTGAAGCCATCGAGCCCGGCCCGGTGGAAGGCATCCGCGCAACCGGAGCGAACAAAATCGAAGAGATCCTGTACGGCGTCCTGCCGCAGGTGATGCCGCTGCTCATCTCCTACTCCCTGTACCGCTTCGAGTCCAACGTTCGCTCCGCCACCGTGGTCGGCATGGTGGGCGCAGGCGGCATTGGCGTCACCCTGTGGGAAGCCATTCGTGGTTTCCAGTTCCAGCAAACCTGCGCCCTGATGGTGCTCATCATCGTCACCGTCAGCCTGCTGGATTTCCTCTCTCAACGTTTGCGTAAGCACTTCATCTGAGAAGCGAGGCTTTGATTTGTATGCACTTATCCAGACATCCGACCAGTTACCCCACCCGCTGGCAAGAGATTGCGGCAAAGCTCGAAGTGGAGCTGCGCACGCACTACCGCTGCGGAGACTACCTGCCCGCCGAGCAGCAGCTTGCCGACCGCTACGAAGTGAATCGCCACACCCTGCGTCGCGCCATCGATCAACTGGTGGAGCGCGGCTGGGTCCAGCGCCGTCAGGGCGTCGGCGTACTGGTGCTGATGCGTCCGTTCGACTACCCGCTCAATGCCCAGGCGCGTTTTAGCCAGAACCTGCTCGATCAGGGCAGCCACCCCACCAGCGAAAAGCTGCTGTCAGTCCTGCGCCCCGCCTCCCGCCACGTGGCGGACGCGCTGGGGATTCAGGAGGGCGACAACGTCGTTTACCTGCGCACGTTGCGCCGGGTGAACGGCGTGGCGGTCTGTCAGATCGACCACTACTTCGCGGACCTCACCCTCTGGCCCGTGCTGCAACATTTCGCCAGCGGTTCCCTGCATGATTTTCTTCAGGACGCGACGGGTATCGCGCTCAAACGCACCCAGACGCGCATCAGCGCCCGCCGCGCGCAGGCGAAAGAGAGCAAGGTGCTGGAGATCCCCAACATGGCCCCGCTGCTCTGCGTGCGCACCCTCAACCACCGTGACGGCGACGTCAACGCAACGGAATACTCCGTCAGCCTGACCCGCGCCGACATGATTGAATTTACCATGGAGCACTGAATGCACTTCGACACCTCCACTCGTCAGCGCTGGATGCGCGTGCTGGCCCACAGCCAGCCTGATGCGCTGGCTGCCCGCATGAGCGCGCTCGGCCTGACGCCGGACTACGACACGATCCGCGCGCCGGAGATCGGCCTGGTGCAGATCCAGGCACGCATGGGCGGCACCGGCGAGCGCTTCTTCGCCGGCGATGCCACCCTCACCCGCGCGGTGATCCGCCTGAAAAGCGGCACGCTAGGCTACGGCTACGTACTTGGGCGCGACAAAACGCACGCCGAACGCTGCGCAGCGATCGACGCGCTTTTACAGGAACAGCCGCATTTTCAGACGTTAATGGAAACCCTTATTGCCCCGCTGGAAGCCGACCGCGCCGCACGCCTTGCCGCGCGTCAGGCCGAAGTGAATACCAGCCGGGTCAACTTCTTTACGCTCGTTCGCGGAGACAACGCATGACGCTTCAACCTGCTTTTACCCTGGCCGTCCAGGATGCCCAACAGAGTTTCCGTCGCCTGCTGAAAGCCATGAGCGAGCCGGGCGTCATTGTCTCGCTGCACCAGCTCTCCCAGGGCTGGCTGCCGCTGAACCTCGCCTCGACCAGCGTGCTGCTGACGCTGGCGGACAACGACACCCCGGTATGGCTGTCAGGCGCATTGCTGAACGATATCGCCAGCCAGAACCTGCGCTTTCACACCAACGCGCCGCTGGTCGAGCAGCCCCAGCAGGCGGTCTTTGCCGTGGCCGACGAGCAAATCAGCCATGAACAGCTTAACGCCCTGAGCGAAGGCAGCGCCGTCGCACCGGAAACCAGCGCCACGCTGATTTTGCAGGTCTCCAGCCTGAGCGGTGGCCGCATGCTGCGCCTGACGGGTGCAGGGATTGCCGACGAGCGGATGGTCGCCCCCCAGCTGCCGGAGTGCATCATTCATGAGCTGACCGAGCGCCCGCATCCGTTCCCGCTCGGTATCGACCTGATCCTGACCTGCGGCGAGCGCCTGCTGGCGATCCCGAGAACCACTCACGTGGAGGTGTGCTGATGTACGTTGCCGTCAAAGGGGGCGAGAAGGCGATCGCCGCCGCCCATGCCTTGCAGGCGCACAGACGCCGGGGGGATGACGCCCTTCCCGAGCTGAGCGTCGCCCAGATTGAACAGCAGTTAAACCTGGCCGTCGACCGCGTGATGACCGAAGGCGGCATCGCGGACCGCGAACTGGCGGCGCTGGCGCTGAAACAGGCCAGCGGCGATAACGTGGAAGCCATCTTCCTGCTGCGCGCTTACCGCACTACGCTTGCGAAGCTGGCGGTTAGCGAGCCGGTGAATACGGCGGAAATGCGATTAGAGCGCCGTATTTCTGCGGTGTACAAAGATATTCCTGGCGGCCAGCTGCTTGGTCCCACCTACGACTACACCCATCGCCTGCTGGACTTCACTCTGCTGGCGAACGGTGAAACACCGCAGCTCAGCGTCTCTGACGCTGAACAAGACGCCTCCCCGCACGTCTTTAGCCTGCTGGCAAACCAGGGGCTGGCGAAGGCGGAAGAGGACACCGGCAGCACACCGGATGACATCACCCGCACGCCGCCGGTCTATCCCTGTTCGCGCTCGTCCCGCCTGCAACAGCTGATGCGCGGCGATGAAGGGTATCTGCTGGCGCTGGCCTACTCCACGCAGCGCGGCTATGGGCGCAACCACCCCTTCGCGGCAGAGATCCGCAGCGGTTATATCGACATTGAAATCGTGCCGGAAGAGCTGGGTTTTGCGGTGAACATCGGCGAACTGCTGATGACCGAGTGCGAAATGGTCAACGGTTTTGTCGCGCCAGAGAATGAAGATCCGCACTTTACCCGCGGCTACGGGCTGGTGTATGGCCTGAGCGAGCGCAAGGCGATGGCGATGGCGCTGGTTGACCGTGCGCTCCAGGCGCCGGACTACGGCGAGCATATTGCAGGCCCGGCACAGGACGAAGAGTTCGTGCTGGCCCACGCGGATAACGTTGAGGCCGCCGGCTTTGTCTCGCACCTCAAGCTGCCGCACTACGTCGATTTCCAGGCCGAACTGGAACTGCTGAAACGCCTGCAACGGGAGCGCGCCAATGGCTAACTTAAGCGGCTACAACTTTGCCTATCTGGACGAACAAACTAAACGCATGATCCGCCGCGCCATCCTTAAGGCAGTGGCGATCCCCGGCTACCAGGTGCCATTCGGCGGCCGCGAAATGCCAATGCCCTACGGCTGGGGCACCGGCGGTATTCAGATCACCGCCAGCGTGATCGGCGAAGCGGACGTGCTTAAGGTCATCGACCAGGGGGCAGACGACACCACCAACGCCGTGTCGATCCGCAACTTCTTTAAGCGCGTAACGGGTGTTAATACTACCGAAAAAACCGAAGACGCGACGCTGATCCAGACCCGTCACCGCATTCCGGAGACCCCGCTGACTGAAGATCAGATTTTGATTTTCCAGGTGCCGATCCCGGAGCCGCTGCGTTTTATTGAGCCGCGGGAAACCGAAACCCGCACCATGCACGCCCTGGAAGAGTACGGGATCATGCAGGTCAAACTGTATGAGGACATCGCCCGCTTCGGCCATATCGCCACCACCTACGCCTACCCGGTGAAGGTGAACGGCCGCTACGTGATGGACCCGTCGCCGATCCCGAAATTCGATAACCCGAAGATGGACATGATGCCCGCCCTGCAACTTTTTGGTGCCGGACGTGAAAAACGCATCTACGCCGTACCGCCGTACACCCGTGTGGAGAGTCTGGATTTTGACGATCACCCGTTTACGGTGCAGGAGTGGGACGAGCCGTGCGCCATCTGCGGTTCGAAGCATAGCTATCTGGATGAAGTGGTGCTGGACGACACGGGCAAACGGATGTTTGTCTGCTCCGACACCGATTACTGCCGCCAACAGAGCGAGGCGAACAGCCAATGAAACCGCTGCTTTCGGTTAATAACCTGACTCACCTTTATGCGCCGGGCAAAGGCTTTAGCGACGTGTCGTTTGAGCTGTGGCCGGGCGAAGTGCTGGGCATTGTCGGCGAGTCCGGCTCCGGTAAAACCACCCTGCTGAAGTCCATCTCCGCGCGCCTGACGCCGCAGAATGGCGACATTTTGTATGAGGGCGTGTCGCTGTATGGCATGAGTGAAGCCGATCGCCGCCGCCTGCTGCGCACCGAGTGGGGCGTGGTGCACCAGCACCCGATGGATGGCCTGCGCCGCCAGGTGTCGGCGGGGGGCAACATCGGCGAACGGCTGATGGCCACCGGCGCGCGCCACTACGGCAACATCCGCGCCACGGCGCAGCACTGGCTGGAAGAGGTTGAAATTCCCGCCTCGCGCATCGACGACCTGCCGACCACCTTCTCCGGCGGCATGCAGCAGCGTTTACAGATTGCCCGCAATCTCGTCACCCATCCGAAGCTGGTGTTTATGGATGAACCGACCGGCGGGCTGGACGTCTCTGTACAGGCTCGCCTGCTCGACCTGCTGCGCGGCCTGGTGGTGGAGCTAAACCTGGCGGTGGTGATTGTCACCCACGATTTAGGCGTCGCGCGCCTGCTGGCAGACCGCTTGCTGGTGATGAAGCAGGGTCAGGTGGTGGAAAGTGGGTTAACCGACCGCGTGCTCGACGATCCCCATCATCCGTATACCCAGCTGCTGGTGTCGTCCGTATTGCAGAACTGAGGGCGCGGTTGCCGGGTGGCGCTGCGCTTACCCGGCCTACGAACACCGCACCTTGTAGGCCGGGTAAGGCGAAGCCGCCACCCGGCAAAACGAACACCGCACCCGTAGGCCGGGTAAGGCGAAGCCGCCACCCGGCAAAACGAACACCGCACCCGTAGGCCGGGTAAGGCGAAGCCGCCACCCGGCAAAACGAATCGCGAGGCCAACATGATCCACGTACAAAACGTAAGTAAAACCTTTGTACTCCACCAGCAAAACGGCGTGCGCCTGCCGGTACTGCAAAATGCCTCGTTAGAGGTCAGCAACGGCGAATGCGTGGTGCTGCATGGCCATTCCGGCAGCGGAAAATCCACCCTGCTGCGCTCCCTGTATGCCAACTACCTGCCGGACGAAGGCCATATTCATATTCGCCATAACAATGAATGGGTCGATCTGGTTCAGGCTCCCGCGCGCAAAGTGCTGGAAGTGCGCCGCTCGACGATCGGCTGGGTCAGCCAGTTCCTGCGGGTGATCCCGCGGATCTCCGCCCTGGACGTGGTCATGCAACCCCTGCTGGATCTCGGCGTGCCGCGCGAAACCTGCGCCGCTAAAGCCGCCAGCCTGCTGACGCGCCTCAACGTACCGGAGCGTCTGTGGCACCTCGCCCCGTCGACCTTTTCCGGCGGCGAGCAGCAGCGCGTCAACATCGCCCGCGGCTTTATCGTCGATTACCCGATTTTACTCCTGGATGAACCCACCGCCTCGCTCGACAGTAAGAACAGCGCAGCGGTGATGGAACTGATCGAACAGGCCAAAGCGCGCGGCGCGGCGATCGTCGGGATCTTCCACGACGACGCCGTACGCCAACGCGTGGCGGACAGACTGCACCCGATGGGGACAAACGTATGATTATCAATAATGTCAGGCTGGTGCTGGAAAATGAGGTCGTGAACGGCTCGGTTGAGGTGCGGGACGGTGTCATCCGCGCCTTTGCCGAAACCCGGAGCCGCACTCCTGAAGCGATGGACGGCGAAGGCGGCTGGCTGCTGCCGGGGCTGATTGAGCTGCATACCGATAATCTCGATAAATTCTTCACCCCGCGCCCAAAGGTGGACTGGCCTGCTCATTCAGCGATGAGCAGCCACGACGCGCTGATGGTCGCCAGCGGCATCACCACGGTGCTGGACGCGGTGGCGATTGGCGACGTGCGCGACGGCGGCGATCGCCTGGAGAATCTGGAGAAGATGATCAACGCCGTGGAGGAGACGCAAAAGCGCGGCCTCAACCGCGCCGAGCACCGCCTGCACCTGCGCTGCGAGCTGCCGCACCACACCACCCTGCCGCTGTTTGAGAAGCTGGTGGGCCGCGAGCCGGTCTCGCTGGTTTCCCTGATGGATCACTCGCCGGGGCAGCGCCAGTTCGCCAACATTGAAAAGTATCGCGAATACTATCAGGGCAAATATTCGCTCAACGACGCGGAGATGGCGCGCTACGAAGAAGAGCAGCTCCAGCTTGCGGCCCAGTGGTCGCAGCCGAATCGCCTCTCCATTGCCGCGATGTGCCGGGACCGGAATATTGCCCTGGCCAGCCATGACGACGCCACGCACGATCACGTGCGCGAATCCCACCAGCTTGGCAGCGTGATAGCTGAATTTCCCACCACGTTTGAAGCGGCAGAGGCATCGCGTAAGCACGGCATGAACGTCCTGATGGGCGCGCCAAATATCGTGCGCGGCGGATCGCACTCCGGCAACGTGGCGGCAAGCAGGCTCGCCTCGCTCGGCCTGCTGGATATCCTCTCCTCTGACTATTACCCCGCCAGCCTGCTGGACGCGGCCTTCCGCGTCGCGGACGACGAGAACAACAGCTTCACGCTGCCACAGGCGATTCGCCTGGTGACGAAAAACCCGGCCAGCGCGCTTAATCTTCACGATCGCGGTGAAATTGCCGAGGGGAAACGGGCCGATCTGGTGCTCGCCCACCGTAAGGGCGAGCACATTCATATCGACCACGTCTGGCGTCAGGGAAAAAGGGTATTCTGATGGGAAGACTCATCTGGTTAATGGGCCCGTCCGGCTCTGGGAAGGACAGCCTGCTGTCGGCGTTACGGCAGCGGGAACATTCACAGCTGCTGGTCGCGCACCGCTATATCACGCGCGATGCCAACGCCGGAAGCGAGAACCATATCGCCCTGAGCGAGCAGGAGTTTTTTACCCGCGCCGGACAAAACCTGCTGGCGCTGAGCTGGCATGCCAACGGTTACTACTATGGCGTCGGTATTGAGATTGACCTCTGGCTGCATGCGGGGTTCGACGTGCTGGTTAACGGCTCGCGGGCGCATCTCCCGCAGGCTCGCGCCCGGTACGAAGCGGCGCTGCTCCCGGTCTGTTTGCAGGTTTCCCCGGACGTTCTGCGTAGCCGGCTGCAAAAGCGGGGGCGCGAAAACGCGCGCGAGATCGACCAGCGGCTGGAACGGGCGGCGCGCTACACCCCGTCGGGTTGCCATCTCCTCAATAACGACGGAAGTTTGCTACAGTCAGTCGAGACCTTGCTATCGCTTATTCGCCAGAAGGAGAAACAGCATGCCTGACTGCCAGCTTCGCCCCGCCACCGCCGACGATGCGCCGATCGTTTACGCGCTGATCTGCGAACTTAAGCAGGCCGAGTTCGATCATCAGGCGTTTCACGCCGGGTATCTGGCCAACTTGCAGGATCACAATATGCGTTACCAGCTGGCCGAGCTGGACGGGCAGATCATCGGTATGATCGGCCTGCATATGCAGTTTCACCTGCATCACGCCCGCTGGATCGGCGAGATCCAGGAGCTGGTGGTGATGCCGCAGGCGCGCGGATTAAAAGTGGGCAGCCAGCTGCTGGCCTGGGCAGAGGACGTCGCGCGACAGGCAGGCGCCGAGCTGACCGAGCTTTCCACCAGCGTGAAGCGCGTGGACGCGCACCGTTTTTATGTTCGTGAAGGATATACGCAAAGCCATTTCCGCTTCACCAAACCGCTGTAGAGGTGCGTTATGAGTCTGACGATCACGCTGACAGGAACCGGAGGGGCGCAGCTGGTGCCGGTGTTTGGCTGCGACTGCGCGGCGTGCCGACGGGCGCGTTTACAGGAAAATTATCGCCGTCGCCCCTGTAGCGCGGCGGTGAAATTCAACGAATCGGTCACCTTGCTGGACGCGGGTATTCCACACCTGATGGACGACTGGCCCGCGGGGAGTTTCAGGCAGATTTTGCTTACCCATTATCATATGGATCACGTTCAGGGGCTTTTTCCTCTGCGCTGGGGCGTGGGAGCGACCATTCCGGTTTACGGTCCGCCGGACGACGCAGGCTGTGACGACCTGTTCAGGCATCCGGGCCTTCTCGATTTCAGCCACACGGTGGAGCCGTTTGTGATGTTTGAACTTCAGGGCTTGCGGGTCACGCCGCTGCCGCTCAACCATTCAAAACTCACGTTTGGCTATCTGCTGGAGTCCGCCCACAGCCGCGTGGCGTGGCTTTCTGATACCGCCGGGCTACCGGATAAAACGGTGACGTTTCTGCTAAACAATCAGCCGCAGGCGATGATTATCGACTGTAGCCATGAACCGCGCCCGGAGACGCCGCGCAACCATTGTGACTTGAATACGGTGATTGCGCTGAACGAGGTGATTGGCTGTCCGCAGGTGATCCTGACGCATATCAGCCATCAGTTTGACGTGTGGATGATGGATAACCCGCTGCCGTCCGGCATTGAAGCGGGGTATGACGGGATGATGCTGGTACTGGATTAGGTTTTGCCGGGTGGCGGCTGCGCCTTACCCGGCCTGTGCGTTGCAATACCGGGGTTACCACCGATCGTAATCATCCTCCAACCGGCGCTCATCCTCTTCTAACCGACGCCGATCGTCATCCAGCTGCCGCTGACGCTCGTCTAAACGCTGGCGTCGATCTTCTAACTGTCGACGACGATCGTCGTACTGGCGGCTGTCGGTTTGACGGCTGCGATCGTAACGATCGTCGTCGTCATCATTACGGCTGCTGCCGGGGTTATAGGCGTCGTTGATCGCCTGCTGAATATTGCCAATGGCATCATCAATCACATCGGCATGCGCCAGTTGGCTGGTTAAAGTCAGCAGACCCAATAACAGAGCGGTAGAGTAACGTTTCATAAGGCCAGACTCGCAGGTGAACTGGCCTTACGGTAATGAATGGCAGGGAACCGGGGTAGCGGAGGAATCTCAATTCCTGGCCTGTTCAATCGCCCCTATCGCATCGACTCGCGCCTGATGTCGTCCCCCTTCAAACGGTGCATTTAGCCAGGCATCGACGATCATTTTTGCCAGCTCCAGTCCGACCACGCGCGAACCAAATGCCAGCACATTCGTGTTGTTATGCTGCCTTGAAAGCTGAGCTGAATAAGGTTCGCTACAGACCACTGCGCGGATGCCCGGGAACTTATTGGCCGTAATGGAGATCCCTACCCCCGTTCCGCAGATCAGGATGCCGCCATCCACCTCCTTATCGATAATAGCCTGTGCAACCGCGCTGGCATAATACGGGTAGTCAGTACGCTCCGGGGAACAGGTGCCTTTATCCACCACGTCGATGCCACGCGCGCGCAGATGGGCCAGAATATCCTCTTTCAGCATAAAACCTACGTGATCGCAGCCAAATGCAATCTTTTTCATAATAAACCTCATCGTGGGTTAACTTTACGAACTCGATGGAGTTGTGATTTAAGACCGGTCAGTTGTGCAATAAAACCTCAAAACCATCGAGTTCTGCGCGTGTTCTACACCCCTGACTTTGACATTTCAACTCTCTCATGACGGTATATTTCTTACGGCATGCATTAAAATCCGTTAACGTGTCATAATTATATTATTGATTTTTAAGGTCATCCTAAAGCAACCGTCCATCAAAACTTCACAGACAATAAAACTTTATGAATTTTCAAACATTGTGAAGTTGCCAGCATATTTTCATGCCAGAGTGTGGTGATATAGTGTCGTCTTCATTTTTAAGGACAAAAGAGAGCGATGAGTCAGTCAGAATTTAAAAAAGAGCTGCCTAACGGCATTGGCCTTGCACCGTACCTGCGCATGAAGCAGGAAGGCATGACCGACAACGAAAGCCGTATCGTCGACTGGCTGCTCCAGCCGGGTAACCTGAGCGGCGCGCCTGCGATTAAAGACGTTGCCGAAACGCTGATGGTGTCGGAAGCGATGATCGTGAAAGTGGCCAAACTGCTCGGCTTTAGCGGTTTCCGTAACCTGCGTGCGGCGCTGGTCGACTACTTCTCGCAATCCGAACAAGTATTACCTGCGGAACTCGCTTTTGATGAAGCACCACAGGATGTGGTTAACAAAGTGTTCAATATTACGCTGCGCACCATTATGGAAGGCCAGTCGATAGTGAACGTGGATGAAATTCACCGCGCGGCACGTTTCTTCGCCCAGGCCAACCAGCGCGATCTGTACGGTGTGGGTGGTTCTAACGCTATTTGCGCCGACATCCAGCATAAGTTTCTACGCATCGGCGTGCGCTGCCAGTCGTATCAGGACGCGCACATTATGATGATGTCGGCATCGCTGCTGAAGGAAGGGGATGTGGTACTGGTGGTCTCCCATTCCGGCCGCACCAGTGATGTGAAAGCAGCAGTTGAGTTAGCAAAAAAGAACGGCGCCAAAATTATCTGTATTACTCATAGCTACCATTCACCGATTGCTAAACTTGCTGATTATATTATTTGTTCGCCAGCACCAGAGACCCCGTTATTAGGGCGCAACGCCTCCGCGCGTATATTACAGCTTACATTATTAGATGCGTTATTTGTTTCCGTTGCACAACAAAACATCGAACAGGCCACACTTAATATGCAAAAAACCGGCGCTATTGTGGATTTCTTCTCTCCTGGCGCACTGAAGTAAATTAAAAGGTTAATCCTGCTCAGGCGGGATTAACAACAACATACCCTACATTGAGAACACTGCTATGAATAAATATCTGAAATATTTCAGCGGCGCCGCTATGGGCTTAATGTTATCCACCAGCGCGTTTGCTGCTGCGGAATATGCGGTGGTATTAAAAACGCTCTCCAATCCATTCTGGGTGGATATGAAGAAAGGGATTGAAGATGAAGCCAAAACCCTGGGAGTAAGCGTTGATATTTTTGCCTCGCCGTCAGAAGGGGATTTTCAGTCCCAGCTACAGCTGTTCGAAGATCTGAGTAATAAAAAATACAAGGGTATCGCTTTTGCCCCACTCTCCTCCGTGAATCTGGTCATGCCCGTCGCGCGCGCCTGGCAGAAAGGTCTCTATCTGGTGAATCTCGATGAAAAAATCGATATGGATAACCTGAAAAAAGCAGGTGGCAATGTAGAGGGGTTTGTCACAACGGACAACGTGGCCGTCGGCGCAAAAGGGGCCGATTTTATTATCAATAAACTTGGTGCGGA
This sequence comes from Enterobacter cloacae complex sp. P18RS, assembly GCF_014982105.1. Lineage (NCBI taxonomy): Bacteria > Pseudomonadati > Pseudomonadota > Gammaproteobacteria > Enterobacterales > Enterobacteriaceae > Enterobacter > Enterobacter cloacae complex sp. P18RS. The sequence continues at coordinate 22,834 of NZ_JADCKV010000019.1, forward strand.
GGGGGGCGAAGTCGCAATCATTGAGGGTAAAGCCGGTAACGCATCGGGCGAGGCGCGCCGCAATGGCGCAACAGAAGCCTTCAAAAAAGCAAACCAAATTAAGCTGGTTGCCAGCCAGCCCGCTGACTGGGATCGCATTAAAGCTCTGGATGTGGCAACCAACGTGCTGCAACGAAACCCGAATCTGAAAGCCTTCTACTGCGCGAACGATACCATGGCAATGGGCGTGGCACAGGCGGTGGCAAACGCCGGTAAAATCGGCAAAGTGCTGGTGGTCGGCACCGATGGTATCCCAGAGGCGCGTAAGATGGTCGAAGCCGGTCAGATGACGGCAACCGTCGCACAAAACCCGGCGGACATCGGGGCGACCGGCCTGAAATTAATGGTGGATGCCGCGAAAACCGGGAAAGTCATCCCGCTGGAAAAAACGCCTGAATTCAAGTTGGTGGATTCGATTCTGGTGACAAAATAACGCAGAACTGTGCGGCTTGATGCCCTCACTCCGGCCCTCTCCCACAGGGAGAGGGTGAACAGAGAAGGAAATAAACATGGTCACGCCATATATCTCGATGGCGGGGATCGGCAAATCCTTTGGTCCGGTTCACGCATTAAAATCGGTTGATTTAACTATATACCCTCATGAGATCCACGCGTTATTAGGGGAAAATGGTGCCGGTAAATCAACCTTAATGAAAGTATTGTCGGGAATTCATGAACCGACCAAAGGCTCCATTATTATTAATGAAAAGAATTACGACAAATTGGATCATAAACTGGCAGCAAGACTGGGCATCGGCATTATATATCAGGAACTCAGCGTTATTGATGAATTAACCGTGCTGGAAAATCTATATATAGGCCGTCACCTGACTAAAAAGGTTTGTGGCATCAGGATTATTGACTGGAAAGAGATGCGCATTCGCGGTGCGATGATGCTCTTACGCGTCGGATTAAAAGTCGATTTAGATGAAAAAGTAGCGAATTTATCCATCAGCCATAAACAGATGCTGGAAATCGCGAAAACCTTAATGCTCGATGCCAAAGTGATCATTATGGATGAACCCACATCTTCATTAACCAATAAAGAGGTGGATTATCTTTTCTTGATCATGAATCAGCTGCGTAAAGAAGGCACCGCCATTGTCTATATCTCGCATAAGCTCGCGGAAATCCGCCGCATCTGCGACCGCTACACGGTAATGAAAGACGGTTCCAGCGTATGCAGTGGCCTGGTGAGTGACGTTTCAAACGACGACATTGTGCGCCTGATGGTCGGCCGCGAACTGCAAAACCGCTTTAACGCCATGAAAGAGAGCACCGGCAACATCGAACGCGACACGGTGTTTGAGGTTAACAACGTCACCAGCCGGGACAAGAAAAAAGTGCGAGATATTTCGTTCAGCGTGAACCGCGGCGAAATACTGGGTTTTGCGGGTCTGGTCGGCTCGGGACGTACCGAACTGATGGACTGTCTCTTCGGCGTGGATAAACGCGCGAGCGGTGAAATTCGCCTCAACGGCAAAACCATCTCCCCGCGTTCGCCTCTGGATGCGTTGAAAAAAGGGATGGCTTACATCACCGAAAGCCGCCGCGAAAATGGCTTTTTCCCTAATTTCTCTATCGCCCAAAACATGGCCGTCAGCCAGAGCCTGAAAAACGGTGGCTATAAAGGGGCCATGGGGCTCTTTCGCGAGCATGAAGAACGCAAGACCGCCGAAGCACAGCGCCAGTTGCTGGCGTTGAAGTGCCATAGCGTAGAGCAAAACATCACCGAACTCTCCGGCGGCAATCAGCAAAAGGTGCTGATTTCTAAATGGCTGTGTTGCAACCCGGACGTCATCATTTTTGATGAACCCACGCGAGGCATCGACGTCGGCGCAAAGGCCGAAATCTACAAGGTGATGCGCCAGCTGGCTGACGAAGGCAAGGTCATCCTGATGGTGTCATCTGAATTACCTGAAATTATCGCCGTCTGCGACCGCATCGCCGTGTTCTGCGAAGGGCGGCTGACGCAAATCCTGACCAATCGCGACGACATGAGCGAAGAGGAGATCATGGCATGGGCATTACCACAAGAGTGAAAGGCGATATGGCGGAGAAAAAGCCATTTAACTTCGCGCTGTTCTGGGACAAGTACGGTACCTTTTTTATCCTCGCGATTATAGTCGCCATCTTTGGCACGCTGTCATCGGAGTACTTCCTCACCACCAACAACATCACGCAGATTTTTGTCCAGAGCTCTGTAACGGTGCTGATCGGGATGGGCGAATTCTTTGCCATCCTTGTCGCGGGTATTGATCTGTCCGTCGGAGCCATTCTGGCACTCTCCGGCATGGTGACTGCCAAACTGATGCTGGCTGGTGTCGACCCGTTTTTTGCAGCACTGATTGGCGGCGTACTGGTCGGCGGCGCGCTGGGGGCGATCAATGGCTGTCTGGTCAACTGGACCGGGCTACATCCGTTCATTATCACTCTCGGTACTAACGCCATTTTTCGCGGCATCACGCTGGTGATTTCCGATGCTAACTCCGTCTATGGCTTCTCGTTCGATTTTGTAAACTTCTTCGCTGCCAGCGTCCTCGGGATACCCGTACCGGTCATCTTCTCGCTGATCGTCGCGGTGATCCTCTGGTTCCTCACCACCCGTATGCGGCTGGGGCGCAATATCTACGCCCTGGGCGGTAACAAAAACTCGGCGTTCTACTCCGGCATCGACGTGAAGTTTCATATTCTGGTGGTGTTCATTATTTCTGGCGTATGCGCCGGGCTGGCGGGCGTGGTGTCGACCGCGCGTCTGGGCGCAGCGGAGCCGCTGGCCGGGATGGGATTTGAAACATACGCCATCGCCAGCGCCATCATCGGCGGAACCAGCTTCTTCGGCGGTAAAGGCCGCATCTTCTCGGTCGTGATTGGTGGTCTCATCATCGGCACCATCAATAACGGACTCAATATCTTACAGGTACAAACCTACTACCAGCTGGTGGTAATGGGCGGGTTGATTATCGCCGCTGTTGCCCTCGACAGATTGATCAGTAAGTAAGGAAATCACTATGAAAATTTCACCCTCCCTGATGTGTATGGATCTGCTGAAATTCAAAGAACAGATCGAATTTATTGACCAGCACGCGGACTACTTCCATATCGACATCATGGACGGCCACTTTGTGCCTAATCTGACGCTGTCTCCGTTCTTTGTCGGCCAGGTGAAGAAGCTCGCCACCAAACCACTGGACTGTCACCTGATGGTGACTCGCCCGCAGGACTACATAAGCCAGCTGGCGCAGGCCGGAGCAGACTTCATCACACTGCACCCGGAGACCATCAACGGTCAGGCTTTCCGCCTGATTGAAGAGATCCGTCGTCACGGTATGAAGGTGGGACTCATTCTCAACCCGGAAACCCCGGTTGAGGCGATGAAATACTATATTCATAAGGCGGACAAAATCACCGTGATGACCGTCGATCCAGGCTTTGCCGGGCAGCCGTTCATTCCGGAAATGCTGGAGAAAATTGCCGAGCTGAAAGCCTGGCGCGAACGCGAAGGGCTGAGCTATGAGATTGAGATCGATGGCTCATGCAATCAGGCCACCTATAAAAAACTGATGGCCGCCGGCGCAGATGTCTTTATCGTCGGAACGTCTGGTCTGTTCAACCATGCAGAGAATATCGGGGATGCATGGCAGCTTATGGCCGGGCAGATCCTGTCGGCACGAAACGAGGTTGTTCCTCATGCAAAAACAGCCTGATGTCGTCGCCGGAGTGGATATGGGGGCCACTCATATCCGTTTTTGCCTGCAAACGGCCGACGGTGCGGTGTTGCATTGTGAAAAACAGCGCACCGCGGAGGTTATCCGCTCTGGTGTGGTGTGCGGCGTGACGGAAATGATCGCGGCTCAGCTGCGTCATTTACAGGTTCACTGTCGCGGTCTGGTCATGGGCTTTCCGGCACTGGTCGGCAAAGACAAACGCACCATTATTTCGACGCCAAATCTGCCTTTGCAGGCGAATGAGCTCCGCGATCTGGCGGGAAAACTTGAAGATGCGCTAGGCTGCCCGGTCGAATTTTCCCGCGACGTTAACCTTCAGCTTTCGTTTGACGTGGCGCAACACAATCTCCACCAGCAAGAGGTTCTGGCGGCCTATCTTGGCACCGGCATGGGATTTGCCATCTGGCTAAACGGTGCTCCATGGACGGGCGCGCACGGCGTAGCGGGCGAGCTCGGGCATATTCCACAGGGGGATATGACGCGGCACTGTGGTTGTGGCAACCCGGGCTGTCTGGAAACAGTTTGTTCCGGTATCGCATTGAAACAGTGGTACGAGCAGCAGCCCCGCGAGTATGCGATGGGAGATATCTTTTCAGCCGTACCCGATGACCCCTTCGTACAGCAACTCCTGAATCATGCAGCCCGCGCCATTGCCACCAGTGTAAATCTGTTCGATCCGGATGCGGTGATCCTCGGTGGCGGCGTAATGGATATGCCTGGCTTTCCGCGCGAAGCGCTGATTGTCGGGATAAAGCAGCATTTGCGCCGCCCGCTGCCGCATGAGTCCGTGAAATTTATCCCTGCCTCGTCGTCGTCTTTTAACGGCGCTCAGGGGGCCGCTACCCTGGCTCGTTGCCGGTTCCTGCCATCACCTTGCGCAGCGCCTGCGCCAGCTGTGCGCGGGTGAACGGTTTTCGCAGTAACTGAACGTCCGGCAGCTGCGGGTTATGCGCCGGGCGCAAATCCTGCCCGCTGATCAGCAGCACCGGCAACTGCGGACAGTGGCTGCGTACATGGCCGATCACCTCCGCACCACTCAGGCCGCCCGGCAACATCAGGTCGCTGATAAACATGCCGATATCCGGCGATGCGTCCAGCATGTTCAGCGCCTGCTCGCCGTTTTCTGCTTCAAGGGTCAGGTAGCCAAGCTGGTGCAGTTGCTCGCACAGGGTCTGCCGCACGCCCGCCTCATCTTCCAGGACCAGCACAAGCAGCTCACTCTCTGCCGGGGCCGTGGTCGCCAGCGCGGCATCATCAGAGAACGCGGGCAGCGTCGAGCGCGGCAGCTGGAGCCGCACGGTGGTTCCCTGCCCCGGCGCGCTTTCGATCTCAACGCGTCCCCCGGACTGACGCACAAAGCCGTACACCATCGACAGCCCTAACCCGCTGCCGCTGCCGGTCTGTTTGGTGGTGAAGAACGGTTCAAAGACCTGCGATTTCACCTCCTGCGACATCCCGCAGCCGTGGTCAATCACCTCCAGCGCGACCATATCCTGCCTGCGCCCGTCGCTGCGGGTCACACGCTGGTTCCAGGTGCGGATTTTGATCACACCATTTTGCCCCTCCATTGCATCACGGGCGTTCATCACCAGGTTGATAATGGCGTTTTCCAGCTGGCTGACGTCAATCCATGCGGGCCAGGCCGGGGTTTGCGCTTCAATATCCAGCGTCAGCGTGGCGGGAAGCGAGTGCCGCATCAGCTCGCTCAGGTTCTCCAGCAGCGGCTTCATCTCTACCGCATGGGGTTGCAGGGATTGCTTGCGCGAGAAGGCCAGCAGACGCTGGGTGAGCATGGCCCCGCGTTCCGCGGCTTTGAGCGCACGAGTGATGCGCGGCGCGTCCGGTGACGCTGAATCGGTCAGCTCCAGACTGCCGATAATCACCGCCAGCAGGTTATTAAAATCATGCGCCAGCCCGCCCGTCAGTTGCCCAACCGCCTTCATTTTCTGGCTGTGCAGCAGCGCCTCCTCCAGCCCCTGACGTTCGATGCGGTCAACCTCCATCTGCGAGGTCTTCTCCTTCAGCAGCCGCGTGGTGTGCTCCAGCGAAGCGGTATTGCGGGCAAAAACGTTAAACGCGCGCGCCAGTTCCCCCAGCTCATCACGCCGCTGTAGCGCGGGCACCGACACATCCTGCTCGCCGTGAGCGAGGCGCGACATTGCCCTTGAGATAGCCGTCAGGTTGGAGCCCAGATTGCGGTAAATATACCAGCAGGCGCAGCCGGTGATGATCAGCGCCAGCACCGCGAAGACGCTGATAAACACGCTGATGGAGCGCAGCTCCTGGTGGCTTTGGGCGGTACGCAGCCGGGAGGCCTGCGCCACCTGTTCAACGTACTGATTAATGTCGCGGTTTAATATCGCCACCAGCGCCTTGATGTGGAACATGTACCAGCTGATGGACAGATCGCTCTCTTCCAGCTGCTTCGACAGTGGCGCGAGCTTGCGCAGCTCATCATTAAAATCCGGGAGCACCAGGTTGACCACCGGTTGCAGGGCGCTCGCGGGTAACATCGCGGTTACTGCATCCAGCTGCTGCACCGTGGCGCGCGGTGAAGGGGTATCAATGGCGGCAACGATCAGCCTGTCCATCTCTGCAAGCTGCCGGGCGTCTGGCACATTGCTCGCGTAACGGCGGTTGATATCCTGCAAATGACGCAGGTAGCTTTGGCTTTGATACAGCGCGCTGAGCAGCGCGTTACGCTCCAGATGCCGTTTTTGCCCGCGCTCCAGCATTCCCGTCACGCTCTGCTGTAACTCATTGCTCCTGCGGATAATACGCGCCACCAGCGCCGGCTCCTGCTGCGCCAGCGGCGCATCGGCAAGCTGCTCCAGCGAGTGGCGCAGCGCCATCTGCGTCTGTTTCAGCCGTTCAGCTTCGCCTTTGTACTCCAGCGCACCGACTACCTGCGACAGCCGCACCGCCGCCGTCGCCACATTCGCGGTATCACGCGCGAGGTTCATGCTGCCAGTCATATCATCCAGCGTTTGCTGCTGCACCTGCTCCTGGATCTGGCTGGCATGACGAAAGCCGAGCACCGCCACGCCGCTGACCATCAGCGTTACCGCCACCACCAGCAGGTTAAATATCAGCAGGCGACCGCGGGCGCTGGTGAAGAACGGGGGGCGTGAAGACATGGGGTTTGGGCTCCTCTGCGGTTTGGTGCCCTCACCCTGGCCCTCTCCCACAGGGAGAGGGAAAAGGAAAATGTGATGGCGATTCGCTATTCATAACTATGACAAATATGAACAGCTTCTGACATTTTGCATTTACGCACCTGTGATGAAGTGCAGATATCGACATTCACAGGAGATCCGCCATGAGCAGAACCCCGGTTTTAGAGATGCGCAATATTGCCAAGACGTTTGGCAATTTCCACGCGCTCAAGGGTGTGGATTTGACGGTTTTCCCCGGAGAGATCCACGCGCTGATGGGGGAAAACGGCGCCGGAAAAAGCACGCTGATGAAGATCCTCGCAGGCGCTTATACCGCCAGCAGCGGCGACATCCTCATCGACGGTACGCCGTTTCACATCAAAGGTCCGAAGGATGCGCTGGCCGCAGGCATTACCCTGATTTATCAGGAGATGCAGCTTGCTCCTAACCTGACCGTGGCGGAAAACATTTTTCTCGGCAGCGAGCTGTCGCGCGGCGGGCTGGTCCAGCGCAAAGAGATGGCAGCCCAGGCTCAGGCGGTCATTGACCGTCTGGGCGCGCAGTTCAGCGCCACCGACCTGGTCATGAAGCTGACCATCGCCGAGCAACAGCAGGTGGAGATCGCCCGCGCGCTGCACCGCAACAGCCGTATTCTGGTGATGGATGAACCCACCGCCGCCCTCTCCTCGCGCGAAACCCACCGTCTGTTCGAACTGATTTTGCGCCTGCGCGATGAAGGGATGGCGATTATCTACATCAGCCACCGCATGGCGGAAGTGTATGAGCTTTCCGATCGCGTCAGCGTCCTGCGCGACGGGCAGTACGTCGGCAGCCTGACGCGCGACAAGCTGAATGCCTCTGAGTTGGTGCGCATGATGGTGGGCCGTCCGCTCAGCGATCTGTTTAACAAAGAGCGCGATATTCCGCTCGGCAGCCCGCGTCTGAACGTGCACCACCTGACAGATGGCAAAAAAGTGCTGCCGTGCAGTTTGCAGGTTCGCTCCGGTGAAATCGTCGGGCTGGCGGGGCTGGTCGGGGCCGGTCGCTCCGAGCTGGCGCAGCTGATCTTCGGCGTGCGCAAAGCCACCGGCGGCATGATCGAGGTCGACGGCGAACCGGTGGTGATCCACTCCCCGCGCGCGGCCATTGAAAACGGCATCGGTTTTCTTACCGAGAACCGCAAGGAGCAGGGGCTATTTCTGGAGCTGGCGGCGCAGGAGAACATCACCATGGCGACGCTGGAGCGCGACGCCACCTTCGGCTGGCTGAACCGCAAAAAAGCGCAGTCTATTTCCGATGACGCCATCGCCCTGCTCAATATCCGCGTGCCGCATTCTCAGGTGCGCGCGGGCGGGCTCTCCGGCGGCAACCAGCAAAAGCTGCTGATCTCCCGCTGGGTGGCGATTGGCCCGCGCATTCTGATTCTGGACGAACCTACGCGCGGCGTGGACGTCGGCGCGAAAAGCGAGATCTACCGCATCATGAACCAGATGGCGCGCAAAGGGGTGGCGATTCTGATGATCTCCAGCGAGCTGCCGGAAGTGGTGGGCATGAGCGACCGGGTGTACGTGATGCGGGAAGGCAGCATCGCGGGTGAACTCCACGGACGCGACATCTCTCAGGAAAACATTATGACGCTGGCAACCGGCGTGAACGACACACATCATCAGGCGGTGTAATTATGACAACTCCAACCCATCCGCAGCAGGTGGCGAAATCCGCCTCCGCCAAAAAAATGCTGATGAGCGATCTGATGCAAACGATCGGCATTTTGCCAATTTTAATCCTGATTGTGGCGGTATTTGGCTTTATCGCCCCGAACTTTTTCACCGAGAGCAACCTGCTGAATATTACCCGGCAGGCGTCGATCAACATCGTGCTGGCGGCGGGGATGACCTTCATCATCCTGACCGGCGGGATTGACCTCTCTGTGGGCTCGATTCTGGGCACTACGGCGGTAGCGGCGATGGTGGTCTCGCTTATCCCGGAATTTGCGATGCTCTCCATTCCGGCGGCGCTGATGCTCGGTATGGTGCTGGGGCTGTTCAACGGCGCGCTGGTGGCCTTTGCCGGGCTGCCGCCGTTTATCGTCACCCTCGGCACCTATACGGCACTGCGCGGCGCGGCGTATCTGCTGGCGGACGGCACGACGGTCATTAACTCCAACATTAACTTCGAGTGGATCGGCAACAACTACCTCGGCCCGATTCCGTGGCTGGTGGTGATCGCCCTGGCGGTGATTGTGGTGTGCTGGTTTATTCTGCGTCGCACAACCCTCGGCGTTCACATCTATGCGGTCGGCGGCAATATGCAGGCGGCACGCTTAACCGGCATCAAGGTCTGGCTGGTGCTGCTGTTTGTCTACGGCATGAGCGGCCTGCTCTCGGGATTAGGCGGCGTGATGAGCGCCTCGCGCCTCTACAGCGCCAACGGCAACCTCGGCACGGGGTACGAGCTGGATGCGATTGCGGCGGTGATCCTCGGCGGAACCAGCTTCGTCGGCGGGATCGGCACGATCACCGGCACGCTGGTCGGTGCATTGATCATCGCCACCCTCAATAACGGCATGACGCTGATGGGCGTCTCCTACTTCTGGCAGCTGGTGATCAAAGGGGCGGTGATCATCATAGCGGTGCTGATCGACAAATACCGTACCCGACACCATCAAAGTGCATAACAACAATACCCTACGTGAGGAATACAGCATGAGATTGAAGCCCTTAGTGACCGCGCTCTGTGCTGGCGCGCTGCTGGCCGCAACCCCGTTTGCGCAGGCAAAAGATCTGAAGTCCATCGGCGTGACGGTGGGCGACCTGGCTAACCCGTTCTTCGTGCAGATCACCAAAGGTGCCGAGCTGGAAGCGCGCAAACTGGCGGGAGATAACGTCAAGGTGACGCTGGTCTCCAGCGGGTACGATCTGGGCCAGCAGGTGTCACAGATCGATAACTTCATTGCGGCGAAAGTGGACATGATCATCCTCAACGCCGCGGATTCCAAAGGGATCGGCCCGGCGGTGAAGCGTGCGAAAGAGGCGGGGATCGTGGTCGTGGCGGTTGACGTGGCGGCGGAAGGGGCTGATGCGACCATCACCTCCGATAACACCCAGGCGGGGGAGATGGCCTGTAAGTACATAACCGACCGCCTGAAAGGTAAAGGCAACGTGGTGATCATCAACGGGCCGCCGGTTTCTGCGGTACAAAACCGCGTGGAGGGCTGCCAGACCGAGTTCAGGCGCCACCCGGATATCAAAGTGCTCTCGGATAATCAGAACGCCAAAGGCAGCCGCGAAGGCGGACTGGAGGTCATGACCTCCCTGCTGGCGGCCAATCCGAAGATCGACGGCGTATTCGCAATTAACGATCCGACGGCGATCGGCGCCGATCTGGCGGCGAAACAGGCGCAGCGCAACGAGTTCTTTATCGTCGGCGTGGATGGTTCCCCGGACGGTGAGGAAGCGCTGAAGCGCGAAAACTCCCTGTTTGTGGCGACGCCGGCGCAGGATCCGCAGGTGATGGCGGCGAAGGCGGTGGAGATCGGCTATGACATTCTTCAGGGCAAACCTGCGCCGAAAGAGCCGGTGCTGATCCCGGTGACGATGATCGATAAAAAGAACGTCGGCACGTATAAGGGGTGGACGGTTAAGTAACCCCGGTGCGGCCTGATGCCCTCACCCTAACCCTCTCCCCCTCTCCCTTGAGGGAGAGGGGGAGAGGGTTAGGGTGAGGGGGTGGCATAAAACGCAAGGAGTCCCCATGAAACGCTCCGACATCAATGAAATCCTCGGCCACACGCGGCAGTTCTTCTCCATGCACGACGTGCATCTCCCGCCGTTTGCCAGCTTTCCGCCAACAAAATGGCAGCAGCTTGACCAGGCCGCCTGGCAGGAGGTGTTCGACCTCAGGCTCGGCTGGGACGTGACGGCGTTTGGCGGCAACCACTTTGCCGCACAGGGGCTGACGCTGTTTACCCTGCGCAACGGCTCCCCCAACGGCGTGCCTTATGAAAAGTGCTATGCCGAAAAAATCATGCACGTGCGCGACGGCCAGGTGACGCCGATGCATTTCCACTGGCGCAAGCGGGAGGACATCATCAACCGCGGCGGCGGGAATCTGATTATTGAGTTATGGAATGCGGGGGCGCATGAGGAGACCGAAAACACCGACGTGATCGTCACGATAGACGGCTGTCGGCAGACGCACGCGCCCGGCAGCCAGCTGCGCCTCACGCCAGGGGAGAGCATCTGCCTGACGCCCGGCCTGTACCACAGTTTCTGGGGTGAACGCGGCTTTGGCGACGTGCTGGTGGGCGAAGTGTCGTCAGTCAATGACGATGAACACGACAACCACTTTTTACAGCCCATCGATCGCTACAACACCATCGAAGAAGACGAACCGGCGGTGCTGGTGCTGTGCAACGAGTACAACCTGTTTCGGATATAAGGAGTGAATGATGCCATTGATTTCTCTTGCCGACGGTCTGGCACACGCCAGAGAACACCGCTACGCCCTGGGCGCGTTCAACGTTCTCGACTCCCATTTTCTGCGCGCGCTGTTTGCCGCCGCGAAGCAGGAACGCTCGCCGTTTATTATCAACATCGCCGAAGTGCATTTTAAGTACGTGTCTCTGGAGTCGCTGGTGGAAGCGGTGAAGTTCGAAGCCGCCCGTCGCGATATTCCCGTGGTGCTTAACCTCGACCATGGCCTGCATTTTGAGGCCGTCGTGCGCGCCCTGCGCTTAGGGTTCAGCTCGGTGATGTTCGACGGCTCGACGCTGAGCTATGAGGATAATATCCGCCAGACCCGGGAAGTGGTGAAGATGTGCCACGCGGTGGGCGTCTCGGTGGAGGCGGAGCTGGGCGCAGTCGGCGGAGATGAAGGCGGCGCGCTGTATGGGCATGCGGATGAAGCGTTCTTTACCGACCCACAGCTGGCGCGCGAGTTTGTCGATTTAACCGGTATCGACGCGCTGGCGGTCGCCATTGGCAACGCGCACGGCAAATACAAGGGCGAGCCGAAGCTTGATTTCCCGCGTCTGGACGCCATTCGCCAGCAGACGGGCCTGCCGCTGGTTTTACACGGCGGCTCCGGGATTAGCGATGCCGACTTCCGCCGCGCTATCGAGCTGGGCATTCATAAAATCAATTTTTATACCGGCATGTCGCAGGCCGCGCTCGCCGCCGTTGAGCAGCGCATGGCGAACCGCCAGCCGCTGTACGATGAGTTTGCCGAACTGCTGCTGGGCATTGAAGAGGCCATTACCGATACGGTCGCGGAGCAGATGCGCATCTTCGGCAGCGCGGGGCAGGCATAATGGAACGCAAAGGGATTATCGCCGCAGGCAACATGCTGGTGGATCACGTCCACCAGATCGTACAGTGGCCGGAGCGCGGCTGGCTGGCGGAAATCACCCACAGCGAACGCTCAACCGGCGGTGCGCCGCTCAACGTTCTGCTGACGCTGGCGAAAATGCACGTCGGCCTGCCGTTACAGGCGGTGGGGCTGATTGGGGAAGACAGCGACGGAGACTATATTCTGGCGATGCTCGACCAGTATCACGTCAATCGCCAGCGCGTGCAGCGTACAACGTTCGCCCCAACGTCGATGTCGCAGGTGATGACCGACCCCAGCGGACAGCGCACCTTTTTCCACTCGCCGGGCGCCAACCGCCTGCTGGATCTTCCCGCCTTCGATCGTTTAGACGGATCGCTGAAGATCTTCCATCTCGGCTATCTGCTGCTGCTCGACAGCCTGGACATGCCGGACGAGGAGTTTGGCACCCGCAGCGCGCGGTTACTGGCACAGATGCGCGATCAGGGGTATGAAACCTCGCTCGATCTGGTCTCCCGCAAGGGCGATCCGCGCTATCAGCCGCTGGTGCTCCCTGCCCTGCGTCATCTTGATTATCTGGTGATTAACGAGCTGGAAGCCGGTGAGTTTAGCGGGCTTGAGATCCGCGACGGTCATGGTGCGCTGAACATGGTCCATATCGCCGACGCTGCCGCACAGTTGCTGGCGGCAGGCGTGCGGCAGCGGGTAGTGATCCACTGTCCGGAAGGGGCATGGGGTGAAGCGCCGGGTGAAAAAGGGCAATGGGTTCCGTCGTGGAAGCTGACGCAGGACGAGATTATCGGCAGCGTCGGTGCGGGCGACGCGTTTTGCGCAGGCTTTTTATACGGTTGCCATGAATCGCTGTCGCTTACCGAGAGTATTTATCTGGCGCACGCCTGCGCGCGGGCCAGCCTGCTGGCGGCCAATGCGATTGACGGCGCGAAAACGCTGGCCGAGCTTCAGGCGTTTATTCAGGTGAACGGTCAGGCGGCTTTCTCATGATGGGAAACGTCCGTGGCAAAAACATAGCCCAGACCGCGAATGGTTTTGATCAGCAAAGGCTGATGCGGATTGACCTCAATTTTTCGCCGTAGCCGCATGATCAACACGTCGATAGTGCGGTCAAAAACCTCGGCGCTTTCGCTGTGGGTCAGCTCCAGCAGCTGTTCACGGCTCAGTACCCGGCGGGCGTTTTGCGTTAATGCCAGCAGCAGGCCGTATTCGCCCTGGGTTAATGGCACGGTATTACGCTGCGGATCGCTCAGCTCGCAGCGGGTGGTGTCCAGCGTCCAGCCGTTAAAGGTAATACCTTCAACGCGCGGCGCGGCAGGCTCCGCGTCCAGCGCGCCGGTTCGACGCAGCACCGCCTTAACGCGGGCGACCACCACGCGCGGATTGAACGGTTTTCCGATGTAATCATCGGCGCCCATTTCCAGCCCGACGACCACATCTGATTCACTTCCCAGCCCCGTCAGCATCACCACCGGTAGCGATGGTCGCTGCTTTTGCAGTTGCAGCAAAACCTGTAATCCGTTGATATCCGGCAGCATCATGTCCAGCAGAACCAGCGCAATGCCAGGGTCCTGCTGGACACGGTTCACCGCGTCCTGACCGGTGTGACACGTCAGCACGGTAAAGACGTGCTCGCTGAGCACATCCTGTAGCAGTTCGCAGACTGCGACATCATCATCAACCACCAGAATCGCCGGTTTCATCGCATGCTTCCGTCAGGGGATTATGTTAAGTCTGAACCATTCTGCCGCTGGCTCCAGCCGAATTGTTTTTTACGTGACGGAAATTCAATCCATGTCACATCCCCTGCCCTTTCGACACGTCAATTTTGACGATTGGCTGTTTTTCGTCAGGGTTTTGCCCCGCAAAGGGTCGTAAAGTCAGGAAATACCCATAGTAAAAACATGGCATAGAAGCTGCATATTGGGCAGGTAAGAACTGTTTAACTGGAGCAAAGTGATGAAAAAAGTCGTCACGGTTTGCCCTTATTGTGCCTCAGGTTGCAAGATCCACCTGGTGGTCGATAACGGCAAAATCGTCCGGGCGGAAGCGGCGCAGGGTAAAACCAATCAGGGCACGCTGTGCCTGAAAGGGTACTACGGCTGGGATTTTATTAACGATACCCAAATCCTCACGCCGCGCCTGAAAACCCCTATGATCCGCCGCGAGCGCGGCGGCAAGCTGGAAGCCGTCTCCTGGAATGAAGCGCTGGATTACGTCGCCACGCGCCTCAGCGCCATCAAGGCCAAGTATGGCCCGGATGCGATTCAGACCACCGGCTCCTCACGCGGAACCGGGAATGAAACCAACTATGTGATGCAAAAATTCGCGCGCGCCGTTATTGGTACCAATAACGTCGACTGCTGCGCTCGCGTCTGACACGGCCCATCGGTTGCAGGTCTGCACCAGTCGGTCGGTAACGGCGCAATGAGTAATGCCATCAATGAGATAGATAACACCGATCTGGTGTTCATCTTCGGCTATAACCCGGCGGATTCTCACCCTATCGTCGCGAATCACGTTATTCGCGCCAAACAGAACGGGGCGAAAATCATCGTCTGCGATCCGCGTAAAATTGAAACCGCGCGCATTGCGGATATGCACATCGCACTGAAAAACGGCTCGAACATCGCGCTGTTGAATGCGATGGGGCATGTCATTATTGAGGAGAACCTCTACGACCAGGCGTTTGTCGCGAGCCGTACGGAAGGGTTTGAAGAGTATCGCAAGATTGTCGAAGGCTATACGCCGGAGTCAGTAGAGGCGATAACCGGCGTCAGCGCGCAGGAGATCCGCCAGGCGGCGCGGATGTACGCCGGAGCGAAAACCGCCGCCATTCTGTGGGGCATGGGCGTGACCCAGTTCTACCAGGGCGTGGAAACCGTGCGCTCGCTCACCAGCCTCGCCATGCTGACCGGCAATCTGGGTAAAGCGCATGTGGGCGTGAACCCGGTGCGTGGTCAGAATAACGTGCAGGGTGCGTGTGATATGGGCGCGCTGCCGGACACCTATCCGGGCTACCAGTACGTCAAATTCCCGGAAAACCGCGAGAAGTTTGCGAAGGCCTGGGGCGTGGAAAGTCTGCCGGCACACACCGGATACCGCATCAGCGAGCTGCCGCACCGCGCGGCTCACGGTGAAGTACGTGCGGCCTACATCATGGGTGAAGATCCGCTCCAGACCGACGCCGAACTGTCTGCGGTGCGCAAAGGCTTTGAGGATCTGGAGCTGGTGATTGTTCAGGATATCTTTATGACCAAAACCGCGGCGGCGGCGGATGTGATTCTGCCGTCGACCTCCTGGGGCGAGCATGAAGGTGTCTATACGGCGGCAGACCGCGGCTTCCAGCGCTTCTTCAAGGCCGTCGAGCCGAAGTGGGATCTGAAAACAGACTGGCAAATCATCAGCGAAATCGCCACCCGCATGGGCTACCCGATGCACTACAACAACACCCAGGAGATCTGGGACGAGTTGCGGCATCTGTGCCCGGACTTTTATGGGGCAACCTATGAAAAAATGGGTGAGCTGGGCTACATCCAGTGGCCGTGCCGGGATGAATCAGAATCCGATCAGGGGACGTCATACCTCTTTAAAGAGAAGTTCGACACCCCGAACGGGCTGGCGCAGTTCTTCACCTGCGACTGGGTCGCGCCGATCGATAAGCTCACCGACGAGTATCCGATGGTGCTCTCCACCGTGCGTGAAGTGGGCCACTACTCCTGCCGTTCCATGACCGGTAACTGCGCCGCGCTGGCGGCGCTGGCGGATGAACCGGGCTACGCGCAGATCAACACCGCCGATGCCGAACGTCTCGGTATTGAAGATGAAGCGCTGGTGTGGGTGAACTCGCGTAAAGGCCGCATCATTACCCGCGCGCAGGTCAGCGACCGTCCAAACAAAGGGGCAGTCTATATGACCTACCAGTGGTGGATTGGCGCCTGTAACGAGCTGGTGACGGAGAACTTAAGCCCGATAACCAAAACGCCGGAGTATAAATACTGCGCCGTAAACGTGGAGCCAATAGCGGATCAACACGCTGCGGAACAGTATGTGATCGACGAATATAACAAGCTGAAAGCCCGCCTGCGCGAAAGCGCAATGGGATGAAGCCGTTAATTAATCGCTGACTAAATGGGGTGAGATATTCACCCCATTATTATTTCTGGCATCGCTATTAATTACATCTATATATATTTCTGAAGATGTCTCGCAGAAAAAATGTAATTTGCACGAAAATTAATTACATCTTTGCATTTTAATTCAGCGAGATAAGATATGCGGCGGGTGCTTAAGACTTTCTGTCTTGAGCATTGTTGAGGGACAGAAAGTGGAAAGCCCCGGGAAATTTGCATTTACCCGAGGCTACCCCTCAACAACCAACAGGTTGAGAGTAGCCTCTTATTCTTTTTTTCACAAGGAGTAAAAGGCATGACGCCATTAAAAACTACGTTAGGCATCGTCTTTATTATTTGCCTGACGATAGTGATCTTTACCTTTATTACTCGCGATAAGTTATGTGAGTTTTCAATAAAGAGTGAACATCAGGAGGTGGCGGCGAAATTAGCCTGTAACGCAGGCTAACCTCTTCGGGCGGAACGCGTGTTCCGCCCGGCTTGTGGGATGCTGAGGTCTTAACGCACCCGTTTTTTTCTTCTGTCGCCGCGATTATACTGCGCGGCGTGTACCCAGATGATAAGAATCCATGAAAACCCTTTTTCTGATGTTGTTATTTTTAACCGCGTTTGCCCATGCCGATGAGATAGGCAGCCAGTATAAAAAGCAGGCTGAAGCGGGCGATGCGCGCGCGCAGTATTATCTTGCCGATACCTGGTTCAGTTCCGGTGACAGCGCGCAGGCGGCGCTGTGGGCGGAAAAAGCGGCAAAAGGCGGTGATGTCGACGCCATGGCGCTGCTGTCGCAAATCCACTTTTCGCAGGGTGACTATGCGCAGGCTAAAGCCCTGGCCCAGCAGGCAAACATTGCGGGCAGCAAACGCGGCGCGATCATGCTGGCGCGGGTGCTGGTGAACACGCAGGCGGGCAAAACCGACTACCCGCAGGCCATCGCACTGCTGCAATCGGCGACCGAAGACATCGATAGCGACTCGGCGGTAGACGCGCAACAGCTGCTGGGGCTGATCTATGCCAACGGCGTTGAAGTTCCTCAGGATGACGTGCAGGCCGCATCGTGGTTCAAGCGGAGTTCGGCTCTGTCCCGGACGGGCTATGCGGAGTACTGGGCAGGAATGCTGTTCAGGCAGGGTGAGAAAGGTTTTATCACACCGAATAAACAGAAAGCGCTTTACTGGTTAAACCTGAGCTGTACCGAAGGGTTTGATACCGGGTGTGAAGAGTTTGATGCGTTGAGCGGGGAATAAATTGTTGCCCGGTGGCGCTGCGCTTACCGGGCCTACGGCTTATGTAGGCCGGGTAAGGCGAAGCCGCCACCCGGCATTTTTACATCACTGGTCAGCCGTTTTATCAAAACGACCCAGCACCTCGCGTTCATACGCCAGCGCTTTTTTACGGTCGAACTTGTGTTCCCACTTGGAGATTACCAGCACCGCCAGCGCATTACCCACCACGTTCAGCGCAGTACGCGCCATGTCTAGGATACGGTCCACACCGGCAATAAACGCCAGGCCTTCCAGCGGAATACCGACGCTGCCCAGCGTCGCCAGCAGCACCACGAAGGAGACGCCCGGCACGCCTGCGATGCCTTTTGAAGTCACCATCAGCGTCAGAACCAGCACGATCTCCTGCCACAGCGACAGGTCAATGCCGTACAGCTGCGCGATAAAGATTGCCGCAATACTCTGATACAGCGTCGAACCATCCAGGTTAAAGGAGTAACCCGTTGGCACCACGAAGCTGGTAATGGACGCCGGCGCACCGTAGGCCTCCATCTTCTCAATGATACGCGGCAGTACGCTCTCGGAGCTTGCCGTGGAGTAGGCCAGAATCAGCTCATCCTTCAGGATGCGGATCAGGATCCAGATGCTGAGCCCGCACAGGCGCGCCACAATGCCCAGCACTACCAGCGCGAAGAACAGAATCGCGAAGTGCACCAGAATCACCAGCTTCGCCAGCGGCCACAGGGAGGCAAAGCCGAAGTTCGCTACGGTCACCGCAATCAGCGCGAATACCCCGACCGGCGCATAACGCATCACCATGTGGGTGACTTTGAACATGGTTTCGGAGACAGATCGGAACACGGTGACCAGCGGTTCACGGTGCGTCGCAGGCAGGGAAGAAAGCCCCAGACCAAAGAGTACCGAGAAGAAGATGATCGGCAGCATCTCGCCCTTCGCCATGGACGCGATAATGTTGGTCGGCACCAGCGAGAGAATAGTCCCCATCAGCCCATGCGAATGGCTCTGCACATCGGCGGTTGTGCTTTGGTATTTCGAAATATCCACCGTCGCCAGCTGCGACATATCGATCCCGGCACCAGGCTGGAACACATTCGCCAGGGTGATGCCAAGAACGATGGCAACCGTGGTGATCACTTCGAAATAGAGAATAGTTTTAACGCCGATGCGGCCTAACTGTTTCGCATCACCGACACCCGCGATACCAACCACCAGCGTCGAGATCACAATCGGCACAACAATCATCTTGATCAGATGAATAAAGATATCGCCCGCAGGTGAGAGAAGGTTCGCAATCAGCCACTCGCGGCTGTCGCTATGATAATGGAGGTAACTGCCCAGCAAGATGCCCAGCACAAGGGCCAGCAGGATCTGCCAGGCCAGGCTGACTTTCAAATTTTTCATAGAAACTGACTTCCTCAATGAAATCTCCGTACCATCAAAACTGCATGAATATGGAGACATACTGAAAGGGTATGAATTGTGTTGCGTTGGTTTATGGGATTTTTTAACGCGCCGTATGAGTATCATTTGCACGGCATGCTGCGCAAGCCTTAAAGAACAAGGCATTTCACTGCAAAAAGTGTCATTGACGGCAATTTATAGCAATTCGCATAAATAACCATTTGTTATACAAAATATTTTCACTTCAAAAAAGTGAATAATTCTTCAGGTGAATTATTTCTCTTCAAAGTTTCATTCGCTCAATTTTCATACTCTTCAGACATTGCGTGATCTGTCGCCCAAATACTAAACAAAGCTTGTAAAGCCCCTACTATTAACGTTTTTGCGACATATTATTAACATCTTACAAGGAGAAAAAAAGCCATGAGCCAAATACACAAACACGACATTCCCGCAAACATTGCGGACCGTTGCCTGATAAGCCCGGAGCAATACCAGGAGAAATACCAGCAGTCCGTTTCCAGCCCTGACGCGTTCTGGGGTGAGCAGGGCCACATCCTCGACTGGATCAAACCTTATCAGAAGGTAAAGAACACCTCTTTCGCGCCGGGCAACGTCTCCATTAAATGGTATGAAGACGGCACGCTGAACCTGGCGGCGAACTGCCTGGACCGCCATCTTGCTGAACGCGGCAACGAAACGGCCATCATCTGGGAAGGCGACGATGCCTCTCAGAGTAAACATATCACCTATAACGAACTTCATCGCGACGTGTGCCGCTTTGCCAACGTGCTGCTGGCCCAGGGCATTAAAAAAGGCGATGTGGTGGCGATCTATATGCCAATGGTGCCGGAAGCCGCCGTGGCTATGCTGGCCTGCGCGCGCATCGGTGCGATCCACTCCGTTATCTTCGGCGGTTTCTCGCCGGAGGCGGTTGCCGGGCGTATTGTCGACTCGAATTCGAAGCTGGTGATCACCGCTGACGAGGGCGTGCGCGCCGGGCGCGGTATTCCGCTGAAGAAAAACGTTGATGAAGCGCTGAAAAACCCGAACGTGAAATCCATCAGTAACGTCATTGTCTTCAAACGCACGGGCGGCAAAATCGACTGGCACGAGGGGCGCGACCTGTGGTGGAGCGATCTGATTGAAAACGCGAGCGACCAGCATCAGCCTGAAGAGATGAACGCGGAAGATCCGCTGTTTATTCTTTATACCTCCGGCTCCACCGGTAAGCCGAAAGGCGTGCTGCATACCACCGGCGGCTATCTGGTTTACGCGGCCACCACCTTTAAATACGTTTTCGACTACCATCCGGGCGACATCTACTGGTGTACCGCCGACGTGGGCTGGGTGACCGGTCATAGCTACCTGCTGTACGGCCCGCTGGCCTGCGGCGCAACGACGCTGATGTTTGAAGGCGTACCGAACTGGCCGACCCCGGCGCGTATGTGCCAGGTGGTTGATAAGCATCAGGTCAACATTCTCTACACCGCGCCAACGGCGATCCGCGCGCTGATGGCAGAAGGAGATAAAGCCATCGAAGGGACCGACCGCTCTTCCCTGCGTATCCTCGGCTCCGTGGGCGAGCCGATCAACCCCGAAGCCTGGGAGTGGTACTGGAAGAAGATCGGCAACGAGAAGTGCCCGGTGATGGATACCTGGTGGCAGACCGAAACCGGCGGCTTCATGATCACGCCAATGCCGGGCGCTACGCAGCTGAAAGCCGGTTCGGCCACGCGCCCGTTCTTCGGCGTGCAGCCTGCGCTGGTAGACAACGAAGGCAATCCGCAGGAAGGCGCCACCGAAGGCAACCTGGTGATCGTCGATTCCTGGCCAGGCCAGGCGCGCACCCTGTTCGGCGACCATGAGCGCTTCGAGCAGACCTACTTCTCGACCTTCAAAAACATGTACTTCAGCGGCGACGGCGCTCGCCGGGATGAAGACGGTTATTACTGGATCACCGGACGCGTGGACGACGTGCTGAACGTCTCCGGCCACCGTCTGGGCACGGCGGAAATTGAGTCTGCGCTGGTGTCGCATCCGAAAATTGCCGAAGCGGCGGTTGTCGGCATTCCTCACAACATCAAAGGCCAGGCGATCTACGCTTACGTCACCCTGAACCACGGCGAAGAGCCGTCGCCAGAGCTGTATACCGAGGTGCGCAACTGGGTGCGTAAAGAGATCGGCCCGCTTGCCACGCCGGACGTACTGCACTGGACCGACTCGCTGCCGAAAACCCGTTCCGGCAAGATTATGCGCCGTATCCTGCGCAAAATCGCGGCGGGCGACACCAGTAACCTCGGTGATACCTCCACGCTGGCCGATCCTGGCGTGGTGGACAAACTGCTCGAAGAGAAGCAGGCCATCGCAATGCCTTCCTAGTGTTTTCTCCCTCTCCCTGTGGGAGAGGGCCGGGGTGAGGGCATCAGACCGCACCTTTCTCCCCTCACCCTCTCCCACAGGGAGAGGGGATAAAAACAAACCAACCTTACTTCTGGAGACTCTGTGATGAATAACGATATTTGTCAGCAGATAGAGAATAGTGCGCACTACAGGGAGCTCGTCGAAAAACGGCAACGGTTTGCCTTCATCCTTTCCATCATCATGCTGATTATCTACGTCGGCTTTATTCTGCTGATCGCCTTTGCGCCGCACTGGCTGGGCACCCCGCTGCATGAGGGTACCAGCGTCACGCGCGGTATTCCGATTGGGATTGGCGTGATCATCATTTCGTTTGTGCTGACGGGTGTGTACGTCTGGCGCGCCAACGGTGAATTCGATCGTCTTAACAGAGAAGTTCTGCGCGAGGTAAAAGCATCATGAAGCGAGTCCTGACGGCGCTAGCCGCCACACTTCCCTTTGCGGCACACGCGGCGGATGCCATTACCGGCGAGGTCCAGCGCCAGCCAACCAACTGGCAGGCGATTATCATGTTCCTGATTTTCGTGGTGCTGACGCTGTACATCACCTACTGGGCGTCGAAACGCGTACGCTCCCGTAACAATTACTACACCGCGGGCGGCAATATTACCGGCTTCCAGAACGGGCTGGCGATCGCGGGGGACTTTATGTCCGCCGCCTCGTTCCTTGGGATCTCCGCGCTGGTGTATACCTCAGGGTATGACGGCCTGATCTACTCCCTCGGGTTCCTGGTGGGCTGGCCAATCATTCTGTTCCTGATTGCCGAGCGCCTGCGTAACCTGGGGCGCTATACCTTTGCTGACGTCGCCTCCTATCGCCTGAAGCAGGGGCCGATTCGTACCCTCTCCGCCTGCGGTTCGCTGGTGGTGGTGGCACTCTATCTGATCGCCCAGATGGTCGGCGCGGGCAAACTGATCGAGCTGCTGTTCGGCCTGAACTACCACGTCGCGGTGGTGCTGGTCGGCGTGCTGATGGTGATGTACGTCCTGTTCGGCGGCATGCTGGCCACCACCTGGGTACAGATCATCAAAGCGGTACTCCTGCTGTTCGGCGCCAGCTTTATGGCCTTTATGGTGATGAAGCACGTCGGGTTCAGCTTCAATAATCTGTTTACCGAAGCGATGGCGGTCCACCCGAAAGGGGAAGCGATCATGAGCCCGGGCGGGCTGGTGAAAGATCCGATATCCGCGCTCTCGCTCGGTCTCGGCCTGATGTTCGGTACCGCTGGCCTGCCGCATATCCTGATGCGTTTCTTCACGGTGTCAGATGCGCGTGAAGCGCGTAAAAGCGTGTTCTACGCCACCGGGTTTATGGGCTACTTCTACATTCTGACCTTTATCATCGGCTTCGGCGCAATCATGCTGGTGGGGGCAAACCCGGCGTTTAAAGACGCGGCGGGCGCGCTTATCGGCGGTAACAACATGGCGGCGGTGCATCTGGCCGACGCGGTGGGCGGCAACCTGTTCCTCGGCTTTATCTCCGCCGTGGCCTTCGCCACCATCCTTGCGGTGGTTGCAGGGCTGACGCTGGCAGGCGCATCTGCGGTATCGCATGACCTCTACGCCAACGTCATCCGCAAAGGCGCGAGCGAGCGCGATGAGCTGAAAGTTTCCAAAATCACCGTGCTGGTGCTGGGCGTGGTGGCGATCCTGCTGGGTATCCTGTTCGAGAAGCAGAACATCGCCTTTATGGTGGGGCTGGCCTTCTCGATTGCGGCAAGCTGTAACTTCCCGATCATTCTGCTCTCCATGTACTGGTCAAAACTGACCACCCGTGGGGCGATGATTGGCGGCTGGCTGGGCCTGCTGACGGCGGTGATTCTGATGATCCTCGGCCCGACCATCTGGGTGCAGATCCTCGGTCACGAAAGCGCTATCTTCCCGTATGAATACCCGGCGCTGTTCTCCATTGCCGTGGCGTTTATCGGGATCTGGATCTTCTCTGCCACCGATAATTCACCGGAGGGTAACCTGGAGCGTGAAAAATTCCGCGCCCAGTTTATCCGCTCGCAAACCGGCCTGGGCGTTGAGCAGGGCCGCGCGCACTAAGCCTTTTCTCCCCGGTCGCTCTGGCCGGGGAGCTTAAAACATCACCCACGCCACCAGCGGCGCAATCAGCACCATCGTGACGCCCGAAAGCATCATCACCAGGCTCGCAACAACGCCCTCCTGCTGTCCCAGCTCATACGAACGTGCCGTCCCCGCCCCGTGCGACGCCGCGCCAAACCCCGCCCCTTTCGCCATCCCTTCGCGAATGGAAAGCCGCAGAAACAGCACATCCCCCACAGCCATGCCGAAGACGCCTGTCACCACCACAAACAGCGCCACCAGATCCGGCTGGCCACCGAGCGGTTTGGCGGCTGCCAGCGCAAACGGCGTGGTCACCGAACGCACCGCCAGGCTGCGCTGGATTTCATCAGGCAGCGTAAACAGCCGCGCCAGCCAGACCGAGCTGCACACCGCCACCACCGTCGCGGTGACGACGCCCGCGCTGAGCGACATCCAGTGGCGTTTGATAATGGCGAGGTTGTCATAAACGGGTACGGCGAAGGCAATGGTCGCCGGGCCGAGCAGCCACAGCAGCCAGTGGGATTCGCCAATGTAGTTCTGCCAGGAGATATGGCCGAAGACCAGCATCAGCACCAGCAGGATCGGCGTAAATACCAGCGGCATCAGCGGCAGCGCGCGAAAGCGGCGATACAGGCGCTTGTTGGCAAAGTAGATGACGACTGTCGCAATCAGGCACAGCACGCTTATCTGAAAGTTAGTCATGCTTCTGCCTGCTGATTTCAAAGCGATACACTTTATCCACCACCCAGGCGGTGGCGCCCAGCACCATCATCGTGCTCAGGGCGATAACCGCAAAGATGCGCCAGCCGTCGACCATCAGCAGCTGGGCATAGTTCACCACCGCCACCACGGCCGGCACAAAGAACAGCAGCATCTCCGCCAGCAACCAGCGTGCGCCGGCCCGCACCCAGCTAAGGGGCAACGCGCGACAGAGGATCAGCGTCAGCAACAGCACCATCCCCACCAGGTTGGCGGGTAAAGGCAGATGCAGCCAGTCGACAAGATATTCCGCGAAAACAAACAGTCCCGCGTAAAGCAGTACCTGAACCGGTACCTGGAGTCGTTGAACAACGGCAGGCGTAACACGGCTTAACGCCACGGCCATGGGGGTTTTCCTCAGAAATGAGACGAGGCGCCAGTATAGTGAGCGTACGGTATCGACTGAAATGAATTAAAATCATCGAAGGTATAGTTTCGAGGAATAATCATGGACATAAGAACGCTGCGCTATTTTGTCGAGGTGGTTCGCCAGCAAAGTTTTACCCGCGCAGCGGAGAAGTTATTCGTAACCCAGCCAACCATCAGCAAGATGCTGAAAAACCTCGAAGATGAGCTGAACTGTACCCTGCTGATCCGCGACGGGCGCAAGCTGCTGCTGACCGATACCGGTCGCGTGGTGTTCGAGCGCGGGCTGGCAATTCTGGCGGAGTTCCGCCAGCTGGAGGCCGAGCTTGGGGACATCAACCATCTGACAAAAGGGCTGCTGCGGCTCGGTATTCCGCCGATGGTCGGCATGATGATGGCCGGCCCGATAAGCCTGTTTCGTCAGCGCTATCCCGGCGTTGAGCTGAAAATTTCAGAATTTGGCGGCTTAACCGTCCAGCAGGCGGTCACCAACGGCGATTTGGACGTGGCGATGACCGCCCTTCCCGTTGAGGAGGAGAGCGGACTGGCGACGCTGCCGCTCTTTAGCCACCCGCTGTGCGTGCTGGTTCCCCGCTCCGGTGAATGGCTGAAGATAGACTCGGTAAAGCCCGAGCTGCTCGGCGAGCACCCTCTGCTTATTTACAACGAAGATTTCGCCTTAAGCCGCCAGCTGATGGCGCTGTTTAACCAGCATAACGTGAAGCCGCGCATTGCGGTGCGCAGCGGCCAGTGGGATTTTCTGGCGGCGATGGTACAGGCGGGCGTGGGGATTGCCATTCTGCCGCAGCCGATCTGCGAGCGGCTGGATAAAAATACGCTGCGCTGGATCCCGCTGGAGAGCGACCTGCACTGGCAGCTGGGGATGATCTGGCGTGAAGGGGTCTATCTGTCGCACAGCGCGCAGGCGTGGTTGCAATGTTGTGAGGGGTTTTGGGTACCCTCACCCACAGGGAGAGGGTACCGATCGAGCACGTAGGCCAGGTAAGCGCAGCGCCACCGGGCAATTACAGCGCTACTGATTCTCTATCAACAACGCTTCCAGCAGATCCAGATCGTGCAGCAGCTTTTGCAGCGTCTCGTTACTGATCTGCCGCGTGGCGCGCAGGTGATACAGCTCGGCACGCTCGGAGCGCAGCGCCGCCAGGCGGAAACGGCGTTCGAGGTTCTCTTCCTGCAACGAACTTTCCACGTCGTTACGTCCGTCAGCACGGCGACGCAAATTACCGATCACGCGTGAACTGACTTCCTTCAGCAGCTGGTTATCAATGTTCTCTTCGGCATCGGCGGCCAGACGCTCCTCCATCTTCTCGATGGCGACAATCGCCACTTCCGCCGTCGCCGCTCGGGCAATCCGCTCTTCTTTGTGCTGTTGCGAGGAGTCCCCCGCGTCAATATGTTGCAGCAGAATCGGCAGCATAATCACGCCGACAAACAGGGAGAAGAGGATCACGCCCGCCGCCAGGAACACCAGCTCGTAGCGCGCCGGGAAGACGTCACCCGTCGGCAGCAGCAGAGGAATGGAGAGCACACCAGCAAGGGTGATCGCCCCGCGAACGCCCGCGAATGAGGCAATCAGCAGCTCGCGCGTGGTCCACGAGCCAAACTCCATCGGCTTTTTGGTCAGGAAGCGCACGCTGAATTTCTTCATCGTCCACAGCCAGCCGAAACGCACCAGCATCAGCGCAAGGTAGATGAGCACGATATCGGTAAACAGCATCCAGACTTCAACGTTTGGATCCGCTTCGGCCGCAATCAGCGAGGATTCCATAATGCCCGGCAGTTGCAGACCCAACAGCAGGAACACCATGCCGTTAAACACAAACTCGAGCATAGCCCAGGTACTGTTCGCGCGCAGGCGCATCGCCAGCGGCGCGCGCCGCATAACGCCGGAGCGGGTGATGGTCATCCCCGCGGCTACCGCCGCCAGAATGCCCGACACGCCAATGTGTTCGGCAATCAGGTAAGAGGCAAACGGCAGCAGGAACAGCAGGACGATCTGCGTCGCCGGTTCATCACCACCCCAGCGGCTAAGGAAGCGCAGCGAGCGTCCGTACAGCCAGCTCACTACGAAGCCCGCGAGGATACCGCCAATCGCCACCTTGAAGAATTCCAGGGTCGCGCCGCCGACGGTAAAGACCATGGTGCCCATGGCAACCGCCACGGCAAACTTGAGGGCGACCAGGCCAGAAGCGTCGTTCATCAGCGCCTCGCCCTGCAAAATGCCCATGATTTTCTTTGGAATGCGCCCTTCGCCCACAATGCCGGACAGCGCCACGGCGTCGGTAGGCGACAGCACGGCGGCCAGCGCAAAGGCGGGTATGAGCGGGATCCCCGGTACGGCCCAGTAGATCAGAAAACCAATCCCGACCACGGTGACCACCACCAGCGCCAGCGCCAGGCCGAAGATCTCTCGCCCGTGCTCCAGAAATTCGCGCGTCGGCGTTTTCCAGCCATCGGCAAACAGCAGCGGCGGGATAAACAGCACGAGGAACAGTTCCGGATCGAACTCCACGTGCAGACCGAACGTCGGCCACGCCAGCAGCGCACCGATAGCTATTTGCATTAAAGGCAGGGGGACCTGGAAGGGCAGTACGCGTGTAACCACCCCGGATAATGAGACCACAAGGGTCATGATGAGTATTGTGAAGAAAATTTCCATGCGTTCCCTGTTTGCTGTGTTTCTTATATGCCAAACCTGAGGCGTCGTGCCTCTTATTCTATCCTCTCCAGAGTAACGTAAAAGGCAACAGGATGAGTCCTGAAAATAAAAACGGGCGGCCTGAGCCACCCGTTTTCGCATAAAAAGTCAATTCAGATGGCCCAGCCGCCCGCGTAAAACGCCACCAGCGCAACGGCGATGACCACGGTACCGATGTTCAGCTTACGCCACTCACCGGAGACCAGACGCCCAATCACCAGCGAGGCGAAGCCGATCATAATGCCGGTCACGATGTTACAGGTCAGCACGATGAATACCGCAGTGATCAGGCCTGACATGGCATCAACAAAATCCGCGAAATCGATTTTCGCCACGTTGCTCAGCATCAGCAGGCCGACGTACATCAGCGCAGGTGCGGTCGCGTAAGCCGGCACCAGATAAGAGAGCGGAGAGAGGAACAGGATCAGCAGGAACAGCACGCCAACGGTGATGGCCGTCAGGCCGGTTTTACCGCCTGCCGCCGTACCCGCTGCGGACTCAATGTACACCGCCGCAGGTGCCGCACCTACCAGGCCAGAGAAAACGCTGCTCAGGGAGTCGGTGGTCAGCGCTTTGCCGCCGTCAATAATCTGTCCGTCTTTATCCAGCAGGTTAGCCTGACCGGCCACCGCGCGGATGGTGCCCGTGGCATCAAACACCGCGGTCATTACCAGCGCCAGCACGCTTGGCAGGATCACCGGGTTCAGCGCGCCCACAATATCCAGGCTGCCAATCAGGGAGTTACCTTTGTCATCGCTCAGCGACGGCATGGCGAAAATCCCGGAGAAATGAACGGTCGGGTCGAAGATCAGGCCGACGATGGACACGCCGATAATGGTCAGCAGAATGCCGCCCGGCACTTTCAGTTTTTCCAGGCCAATGATCACCGCCAGACCCACCAGCGACATGATCACCGGGAAGCTCGCGAAGTTACCCAGCGCAACCGGCAGGCCGTCCAGCGGGTTCTTGATGACCAGACCCACGCCGTTGGCAGCGATCAGCAGCAGGAACAGGCCAATACCGATGCCGGTGCCGTGCGCCACGCCCTGCGGCAGGTTGCGCAAAATCCAGCTACGAATACCGGTTGCTGAAATTACGGTGAACAGCACCCCCATCAGGAACACGGCGCCGAGCGCTACCGGGACGCTGATATGCTGGCCCAGCACCAGGCTGAAGGCGGTAAACGCGGTCAGGGAGATGGCGCACCCGATCGCCAGCGGCAGGTTCGCCCACAGGCCCATCACAATCGAACCCACACCCGCAACCAGGCAGGTGGCAACGAAGACCGCCGCTGGCGGGAAGCCCGCTTTGCCGAGCATGCCTGGCACCACGATGACGGAGTACACCATCGCCAGAAACGTGGTCAGACCGGCAACAACTTCCTGGCGCACGGTGCTGCCGCGAGCAGAAATTTTAAACATGGCGTCAAGTGAACCGCCGGTACGCGCAGATGGCGTAGACATAGAAAACATCCCCTGAAAATTTTTATTGAAAGTCCGTAAGCGTGGTGGAGACTCCACTGCCAGCGAAACGTCAAATCCTTGTGCTGCGTTTGCGACGAAAGGGGCGTCACAAAAAAAGCAAACGTTTAGCTCCGCGCTTACAAAACGGGTGGTCAAATGTAGGCAAACGATTATCTAGCCTAATACCCGCCCTTTTCAACTGAACTTTCTCGTTTTTCGCTAAAATTACCTCATGACGATGAACAATTAAGCAGAGGATGCGCAAACGTTATCGTCCATGCGCAATTTCGTTACATTTCATCCCTCGCCGGGGATTGTCAGCGGGCCGCCTTTCGCAAGCGTTGTCTGCCAGCCCGGACGTGCCTCCACTCTCTGTTTCCACGCCGCTATGTGGTCGAGATTGTCAATGCCGCCTCTCGCCAGCAGGGCGAAGAGGGGAAAACTCATCTGGATATCAGCCATGGTCAGCGTGTCGCCGGCAAACCAGCTGTTTTCGGCAAGATGATCGTTAATAAAGCGCGCATGCGTTTCCAGCTGGCGGTTGAGATACGCTTTTTGCACCCCCTGCCCCAGCGCCTTACCCAGCGTGCGCAGGCCAAACGGGACGGGTGGTTTGCCGAGGCTGTTAAACACCAGCTTCATTAACAGTAGCGGCATCAAAGACCCTTCGGCGTAATGCAGCCAGAAGCGATACTGCACTTTATGGGCGGGATCTAACGGTTTGAATCGTGACGCCGAATCGTACGTTTCCTGAAGATATTCCAGAATCGCGCCTGATTCGGCCAGCACCAGTCCGTTATCTTCCAGTACCGGGGATTTCCCCAGCGGATGCACTTTTTTGAGCGAATCCGGTGCAAGCATGGATTTCTCGCGCTGGTAGCGCACAATCTCATACGTCAGACCCAGCTCTTCCAGCGCCCAGAGGACGCGATGTGAACGAGACTGATTAAGGTGGTGGACCGTTAGCATGATGTTCTCCGGTGATTCATACTTTTTAACTATAGAAAACTGAACAACTTCACGAAAAAAATTTGGCTAAAATCTCACCGTCTCCGGTGGCAAAAACGGCGGCCGGGCATAGAATTAAAGTGTCAGTACAAACCGGAACCTCCTCCACAAGCTCGACACGAGGGGTACTGATGTCGGGGGAAACCCTCCCGTGAGCCAGCGGGATAGAGAGAAAGACAAAGACCGGAAAAAACTAAAGCGCCCTTAGTGGCGCTTTAGTTCTTTATGCTTGTTGCCGGGTGGCGGCTGCGCCTTACCCGACCTGCAAAACCGAGAGCGTAGGCCGGGTAAGCGAAGCGCCATCCGGCAAACACCTCTCAATCCTCCTCCAGCAACCGCGCCCCCGTTCCCTGCTCGCCCAGCCTGTCACCCGGGTTACGCAGCGGACAATCGCTGCGTGATAAACACCCGCAACCAATGCAGCCGTCCAGCTCATCGCGCAGGGCCACCAGCGTGTGAATACGACGATCCAGCTCTTCTCGCCACTGGGACGACAGCTGCTTCCACTCCTTCGCGCTCAGCGAGTGCCCTTCCGGCAATACACCGAACGCGTCACCGATGGTGGCCAGAGGAATGCCGATACGTTGCGCAATTTTGATGATCGCCACGTAGCGGAGCACATCGCGGGTGTAGCGCCGCTGGTTTCCGGCGTTACGGATACTTTTTATTAACCCTTTGCTTTCATAGAAGTGGAGTGCCGACACCGCCACACCGCTTCGCTTAGCCACTTCACCGGGGGTTAACAGCGCTTTGATGCGCGGTAATCTCTTTTCCATAAAACCTCTTTACCTCAAGTTAACTTGAGGAATTATACTCCCCCGCAGAGAAAACGACGAATCAACCAGGACAGATGTCTCCACAGAGGGGTAACCTTATGTCGCATCAGCAAATTATTCAGACACTTATTGAATGGATTGATGAACATATCGACCAGCCGTTGAACATTGATGTGGTCGCTAAGAAGTCGGGCTATTCGAAATGGTATTTACAGAGAATGTTCCGCACCGTAATGCATCAAACGCTGGGTGATTACATTCGCCAGCGCAGGCTCCTGCTGGCGGCGCAGGCGTTACGCTCCACGCAGCGGCCCATTTTTGATATCGCAATGGATCTGGGCTATGTGTCGCAGCAGACCTTTTCCCGCGTCTTCCGCCGCGAGTTTGACCGTACACCGAGCGACTACCGCCATCAGCTCAATTAATGCGTGTTAACGCAAGGGTTGCTGCTGCCAGGCCATAAATGCCTGGGGCGGCATCGCTTTCGCGAAGTGCCATCCCTGACAATACTGCACGCCACGCTTCAGCAACCAGCTCACCTGCTCCCCCGTCTCGACCCCTTCCGCAATGGTTTTCAGCCGCAGGCTTTGCGCCATCTCAATGATGTGCTCGGCAATCAGGTGGCTGGTGCTGTTGGTGGTTAAGGTATCGATAAAGGATTTGTCGATTTTCAGGATATCGACGTTCAGCGAATAGAGGTTATGCAGGTTAGAGTAGCCGGTTCCGAAATCATCAATCGCCACTTCATACCCCGCCTGGCGAAACGCCTGAATGACCGGCGTGGTTTTCGGCACGTCAATAAACCCCCGCTCCGTCACCTCAATTTTGATTTGCTGCGCGCGAACCGAGTAAAAGCGGGCTTTGTCGGAGATCAGGGCGATAAGACGCGAAGAGTGAAAATCCGACGCCGACAGGTTAATCGAGACATACAGATCGGGATGAGCGGCAAGAAAATGGCCCAGATCGCTGAACACCTCCTCCACGACGTAATCCGTAATGCGCTCAATCATCCCCTCTTTTTCTGCCAGGGGAATAAATTCCGCCGGGCTCATAACCTGACCGTTGAATCCAGGCCAGCGCAACAACGCCTCTGCCCCCACGCACTGGTTATTTTTAATATCAATAATGGGCTGATAATGGACGCACAGCTGGCGTTTATTCAGCGCCCGGTGCAGAAGTCGGCCAGGCGAATTGAATTCACGGTGTGTACGCGACCACACCAGCAGAATAATAATGCTGCAAATTATCCCCAGCGGTAGCGTCAGGGTAGCCTGATGATAAAGCGTTTTATAAAAACGGGCGCTGGAGGTTGAAACGATGGCCGCAATCGGCCGCTGCCCGGATTTCACGATCGTATAAAAACGGTCACCTTTCTGAAAAGTCGTTTCCTGATGTCGAAGCATCGAATGCAATAAAGAAATATTGGCTTTCTGGCTTACAGAAAAGAATGCATTGCTGACGGTGTCATACACCCCCCACGACAGGGAACGATCGTCTGACATCACCTCACTGTACGAAAGCGGGTTGACCACTGCGACATAATTTCCGCGCTGCATATATATCATTTTATAACCATCAAAAAATGGCGTATCGCGAAAATAATAGATAGCAACGTCGGGTTTACGTGTGTAATTGGCAGCGGGAATGGTGTAAGGATGATCCGGCGTAAAAAGGGTCGAGCAGAGAAACGACTGGCCTTCAGCATAAATTAAATCGGCAACAAAAAGACGACCGCGGGAAACGTTCAACATATATTGACGATGCTCCGGCGTACACACTTTTCCCTGATATTTTTCCGCGTCTTCCCGGGCCAGATCAACCTGTTGAATAACCCGTTCAGTTTTGTTTAAAGCAAGTTCAGCAAACGTGCGCAGCTGGGCGCTGATTTCCGACACGGCTCTAAGCTGGGCAAACCATAGCGCAAGCATCACCGGCAGCATAACTACCATGATAATCCCGACCACTTTGAGCATGTTGCGCAGCGCGCTACGATTCATTTCCCGCTCTGTATCCCTGCATGTTGTACGCCTGTAGCAATGAAGACCGGCTGCTTTGATAAACAGGTGATTACGTTGCATGAATCATGGGAAGTTAGCAACTGACTTTTGGTATTAAAAATCCTAAAATTCGTGATGCCGATAATATTTTCCCGTAAGCCAAACTAAAAGTATTCATTTCGTTTCTGATAAGGAAAATAATTACCCGCGACAGGTGTGGAAAATTCGCTGGCTGAAATAGCCTGCTCTTTGTTCTTATGCTGATTTATAAATAATCAGACGCCAGGACCGTTTTTCCTCTTCCCGTACGCTTGGCGTCATATAATGCCTTATCGGCACGCATCAGTATGGCAGAAGTATCCCGTTGCCCCTGACAGACTTCAACCACCCCGGCGCTGAAAGAGAGTACCAGCGTTTTATCGCCCACACGCAGCGGTTTTGAGATCAGCGCGGCACGCAGCCGGGAAGAGAGCAACGTAGCGGCCATACCATCCGTGTGCGCCAGCAGAAGAACAAACTCTTCGCCCCCTACCCGTCCCAGCGCCGACCCTGCCGGGCTCACCTCGCGAATACGGTCGCAAAAGTGGATCAATGCCGCATCGCCAACCTGATGTCCCCACCGATCGTTGATCTGCTTGAAATAATCGAGATCGAACATCAGGAGACAGAAGTGGCTACTGACATCCTGCGGCGAACTGGCTGCCAGCGCTATTTTGAGACGCTGTAAGATTGTCGAGCGATTCAGACAGCCCGTCAGATCGTCCGTGGTGGCTTTGACGGTCAGCTGCTGTTCTGCTTTTTTACGTTCGGTGATATCCAGGCCAATGTTGAGAATGGAGTTATCCGGCAAAAGGATGTTTGACCAGAGAATGGTTAACTGCGTCCCGTCTTTACGCACCGGGTGCCATTCGTACATATCCTTAAGTGGTGCGAAACGAACCGACTCCTGCACGCGCTGCCGCTCCTCAGGATCCGGGTAAAACAGGGCCAGCGGATCGGGATGCTCGCCGATTTCAGTCATACTCCAGCCAAAGACTTTTTCGCATTCGGCATTCCACAATACACACCGGTTATGCCTGTCAAAGGCGTTCATTAATACCGGAGCACGCTCAAATAAGGTTTTATATTGCGTGACGACGCGCTGCATTTCCTGCGCCGTTTTTTCCCGCACGATGATGTCATCAAAATAATCTTTTAGCTTCTCAACCAATACCACCACGATATTTTTCAATATCGGCAACGAGGTCAGTTTTTCATTAAAAGCCAAAAAGAAATAACCACTGCACTGTCTGCCATGCGCTGAGAATTTACACAGCACGCCGCTTTGCAGCCGCGCATAGCCTGGGTGCTGAGGGGAAAATACCGCCCGGCCAATATGCTCTTTCCAGTAGATCACCCGCCAGGCGCGGTGATGCCGCTGCAACAGGGTGCTGGCAAGAAAATCCGCCACGTTAAAGGCGTGACACGTCACGTCGCCGGCACAAACCACGCGCGGCCCGTCTGCGGATTCGACACTGACCCATGAGAGATTTGCCCCCAGTGCGCTGTTGATAATTTCCAGCATTTCAACCGGCGAACACTGCGCGTTGAGTTGCGGCATCAGCTTCGCCAGGGCGTGCAGCGCCTGCATGCTGTCGTTAATAATCTCGCGTCTTTTTTCTTTCATTATCTTTTCGCAGGTCATTAATCGAGAGAGCAACCGCAATAATTCATATCTGAATAAAAGAATAAGACCACGAAATCAAAGAGCATGCCGAGTGTAAAACAAAGAATACAAAATCCAAAAAAGTCAATTAATTCAATGCGATGAATTATTTTTGCGGGTACATTTATTGTTCCACACAAGCATAATCCATAGATATACTGCTGTAAACGCTATACAGCCGATGGCGTTTTGCAAAGGTTTTACTATCTGGATGAAATAAAAATAAAAATTCCGACCAGACGTCGTTCTGAGCGACGACGATATATTTTCCCCGGCAATAATCCCACTTTTACCTCACGCGGATACTGGCGAATAAAACAGCAAATGTGATATAGTTCACACATCTTATGTAACGAGAAACATTGTTTCATTCCAGTTCGTCTGTTTTGTCGAGGATGGGTTTTATGGCAACCATTACCACCAGCATGGTGCTCCTGCGCTGGCCGTTGTTGAGCGCGGTTTTGATGTTCCTGGCCAGCACGTTAAACATTCAGTTTCGAAAGTCCGACTATGCAGGTCTTGCTGTGATTAGCACCCTGTTAGGGTTGGGCGCCGCATGCTGGTTCGCGACAGGTTTGCTTGGCATTACGCTGGTAGACATTGCCGCCGTCTGGGAAAACATTAAAGTGGTGATGGTTGAAGCCATGAGCCACACTCCGCCAGACTGGCCGATGGTGATTACCTGATAGCCTGTTATAAAAAAACCCAGACATTGTCTGGGTTTTTTGTTTTTCACGCGTCTGGATATCAGAACGGGATATCGTCGTCGAAATCCATTGGCGGTTCGTTAGACGGTGCCGGAGCAGACTGCTGCTGCGGACGGGGCTGCGCGCCGCCGCTGAACTGGTTGCCGCCCTGAGGCTGCTGAGGCTGACCCCAACCACCCTGCTGCTGATTCTGACCGCCACCTGCTGGTGCGCCACCGCCCTGACGGCCACCCAGCATTTGCATGGTGCCGCCCACATTCACCACCACTTCCGTGGTGTACTTCTCAGCGCCAGATTGGTCGGTCCATTTGCGGGTACGCAGCTGGCCTTCGATATAGACCTGAGAACCTTTACGCAGATACTCACCGGCCACTTCGGCCAGTTTGCCAAACAGCACAACGCGGTGCCATTCGGTCTGCTCTTTCATTTCTCCGGTCGCTTTATCACGCCAGGATTCGGAAGTAGCCAGCGTAATGTTGGCAACTGCGCCACCACTCGGCATGTAGCGTACTTCCGGGTCCTGGCCCAGATTACCGACGAGAATCACCTTGTTTACGCCTCTGCTGGCCATGTTCGTGTCTCCTGAATACGTTTCTTAATAGTGTAAACGCGCGAGTGTACCATTTCCATGCTGCACTTTGATAGTTGCGTAGCACGTTCCAGAGTTCTCCCGCGAACTCGACATTGTTACACAGTGAATCAGAAAATGCATTCCAATACTGTATATTCAAACAGGTCATTTTGTGTCATAATTAGCCGTTTCTGACAGCCGTTTGTCCTTCAAACAAATCAGGCAATCCGTGTTCCAACCGGGAAAGGTGAATGGATAAGATCGAAGTTCGGGGCGCCCGCACCCATAATCTCAAGAATATCAACCTCATAATCCCTCGCGACAAACTCATCGTCGTGACCGGGCTTTCGGGGTCTGGCAAATCCTCACTGGCTTTCGACACTTTGTATGCCGAAGGACAGCGTCGTTACGTTGAATCGCTCTCGGCGTACGCGCGTCAGTTCCTGTCGCTGATGGAAAAACCGGATGTCGACCACATTGAAGGGTTGTCCCCTGCTATCTCCATTGAGCAGAAATCCACATCGCATAACCCGCGCTCCACGGTCGGTACCATTACCGAAATCCATGACTACCTGCGTCTGCTGTATGCGCGCGTGGGCGAGCCGCGCTGCCCGGATCACGATGTCCCGCTGGCGGCACAAACCGTGAGCCAGATGGTGGATAACGTGCTGTCGCAGCCGGAAGGCAAACGCCTGATGCTGCTGGCGCCGATCATTAAAGAGCGTAAGGGCGAGCACACCAAAACGCTGGAGAACCTGGCAAGCCAGGGCTATATCCGCGCCCGTATCGACGGTGAAGTGTGTGACCTGTCCGATCCGCCAAAGCTGGAGCTGCAAAAGAAACACACCATCGAAGTGGTGATTGACCGCTTTAAGGTACGTGAAGATCTGGCGACGCGTCTGGCGGAATCCTTTGAAACGGCGCTGGAACTGTCGGGCGGCACGGCGGTGGTCTCCGATATGGACGACCCGAAAGCGGAAGAGCTGCTCTTCTCCGCCAACTTCGCCTGTCCGATTTGCGGCTACAGCATGCGCGAGCTGGAACCGCGCCTGTTCTCGTTCAACAACCCGGCGGGCGCGTGCCCGACCTGTGACGGCCTGGGCGTTCAGCAGTATTTCGACCCGGACCGTGTGATCCAAAACCCGGAACTGTCGCTGGCGGGTGGCGCTATTCGCGGCTGGGATAAGCGTAATTTTTACTACTTCCAGATGCTGAAATCGCTGGCTGAGCACTATAAGTTCGACGTTGAAGCCCCGTGGGCCAGCCTGAGCGCGAACGTACATAAAGTGATCCTGTTCGGTTCCGGCAAAGAGAATATTGAGTTCAAGTACATGAACGATCGCGGTGACACTTCCGTGCGTCGCCACCCGTTCGAAGGGGTGTTGCACAACATGGAGCGCCGCTACAAAGAGACCGAATCCAGCGCGGTGCGTGAGGAGCTGGCGAAGTTCATCAGCAACCGCTCCTGCGCCACCTGCGAGGGTACACGTCTGCGTCGCGAAGCGCGTCACGTGTTTGTCGAAAACACGGCACTGCCGACCATCTCAGACATGAGCATCGGCCACGCGATGGACTTCTTCAACAACCTGAAGCTCTCCGGACAGCGCGCGAAAATCGCTGAAAAAGTGCTGAAAGAGATCGGCGATCGCCTCAAGTTCCTCGTGAACGTCGGTCTGAACTACCTGACGCTTTCCCGCTCGGCTGAAACGCTGTCCGGCGGTGAAGCCCAGCGTATCCGTCTGGCGAGCCAGATTGGCGCGGGCTTAGTCGGCGTGATGTACGTGCTGGATGAGCCGTCTATCGGCCTGCACCAGCGCGACAACGAACGCCTGCTCGGCACGCTGGTTCACCTGCGTAACCTCGGCAACACGGTAATCGTGGTCGAGCACGACGAAGATGCGATCCGCGCCGCGGACCACGTGATCGACATCGGCCCGGGCGCAGGCGTACACGGCGGCCAGGTGGTCGCGGAAGGGACGCTGAAAGACATCATGGCGGTGCCCGAGTCGCTGACCGGCCAGTACATGAGCGGCAAGCGCAAAATTGAAGTGCCGAAACAGCGCGTGGCGGCGAACCCGGAAAAAGTGCTGAAGCTGACCGGGGCGCGCGGCAACAACCTGAAGGACGTGACCCTGACGCTGCCTGTCGGGCTGTTTACCTGCATCACCGGCGTGTCCGGTTCCGGTAAATCGACGCTGATCAACGATACGCTGTTCCCGATTGCGCAGACGGCGCTGAACGGCGCGACGCTGGCCGAGCCTGCGCCGTACCGCGACATTCAGGGGCTGGAGCATTTCGACAAGGTTATCGACATCGATCAGAGCCCGATTGGCCGTACGCCGCGTTCCAACCCGGCGACCTATACCGGCGTCTTTACGCCCGTACGTGAACTCTTTGCCGGCGTGCCGGAAGCGCGTTCACGCGGCTATACGCCAGGCCGTTTCAGCTTTAACGTGCGCGGCGGCCGCTGTGAAGCGTGCCAGGGCGACGGCGTAATCAAGGTTGAGATGCACTTCCTGCCGGATATCTACGTGCCGTGCGACCAGTGCAAAGGTAAGCGTTATAACCGCGAAACGCTGGAGATTAAGTACAAAGGCAAGACCATCCACGAAGTGCTGGATATGACCATCGAAGAGGCGCGCGAGTTCTTTGACGCCGTCCCTGCGCTGGCGCGTAAGCTGCAAACCCTCATGGATGTGGGTCTGACCTATATTCGTCTGGGGCAGTCAGCGACAACGCTGTCCGGCGGTGAAGCGCAGCGCGTGAAGCTGGCGCGTGAGCTGTCCAAACGCGGTACCGGTCAGACGCTGTATATTCTGGATGAGCCGACCACCGGCCTGCACTTTGCGGATATCCAGCAGCTGCTGGACGTGCTGCACCAGCTGCGCGATCAGGGCAACACCATCGTGGTGATTGAGCACAACCTGGACGTGATTAAAACCGCTGACTGGATTGTCGATCTCGGCCCGGAAGGCGGCAGCGGCGGCGGTGAAATCCTCGTCTCCGGTACGCCAGAGACCGTTGCAGAGTGCGAAGCCTCGCACACCGCGCGCTTCCTCAAACCGTTGCTGTAATCGTCACACGGAGAGCTGCTGTCGGATCGTTTCCGGCAGCAGTTCTACCGCCTGTAGATACGACGCATCCACCAGGTAGTAAATTTGCGAATCTGGCAGCGAGCCGTCGAGAAACACCGTACTCCAGTGCGCTTTATTCAGATGCTTACTTGGCCTGACATCATCGTGCTGCTGGCGCAGTAAGTCCGCCAGTTCCGGACTGGTTTTCAGTGATGCCGCAGGCCGCGCATCCACCTCTTTCACCATCGCGAACAGCACATCACCCACTTTGATCTGCGTGGCTTTCCAGTCGCTGTGAACGCTTTGTTCCGCACCCGGCTTACTCATGCAGTACTGAAGTATCTCCGAAATTGTCATCTTTATTCCCCTTGTAGCGTTGCGATAATTTTACGCGAACCACCGTGAATGCGATGTTCTCCCAGCCAGATCCCCTGCCACGTTCCCAGCTGTAGCCGTCCGTTGTGGACCGGCAGCATCAGCGAGACGCCCAGCAAAGAGGATTTGATGTGCGAAGGCATATCGTCCGTCCCCTCGTAATCATGCTCATACGGGGCGTTATCCGGGACGGTTTTAAGAAAATGCCGCTCCATGTCGGACCGGACGGTGGGATCGCAATTTTCATTGAGCGTGAGAGAAGCAGACGTGTGCTGAAGCAGCAGATGCAGCAAACCCGTTTTGACGCGCGACAGGTCGCGGATTTGCCCGATGACTTCGTCCGTCACAAGGTGAAATCCGCGTGGTTTTGCGCTTAAGGTCAGGGTCTGTTGATACCACATGTGCTGCTCCATTATGAAAGGTGAATCTTTCTAAGTGTGCAGCAAGAAAGCGAAAGGTAAAACCCGCGCAGCGAGATTTGCTTAAAAAAGCATTCACCCCGCCGTTAATACATCAGTATTCAGAGTTAACAATCACCTCTTCACCAAATTTTCCGGCCATCGGCAGCGGTCGGTAGGTGGAGTTCGAGGCGCGTAACACCCTGATGCCTCTGGCTCCCACGTCTTGCGCCGCGGTGATGTCGTTATCTGAATCCCCGTAGAACACTTTGATATTTTTCTTTTCCAGCCACTGGGTTTTGGTGTTTTGCCCTTCCTGGTCCCCGGCAAAAATGACCGGGTTCATGCTGGCCGCCGGGATCAGGAAATCATCCTGTAGCGTTTTCGAGACGGTTTCGGTTTTGGTCTGGCTACGTCCGGTCACGAAGTAAATGCTGTCGC
Source organism: Enterobacter cloacae complex sp. P18RS (assembly GCF_014982105.1). Classification (NCBI taxonomy): domain Bacteria; kingdom Pseudomonadati; phylum Pseudomonadota; class Gammaproteobacteria; order Enterobacterales; family Enterobacteriaceae; genus Enterobacter; species Enterobacter cloacae complex sp. P18RS. The sequence goes on from NZ_JADCKV010000019.1 coordinate 62,720, forward strand.
CGCGCTTTACGTGCATGGCGATCAGCGCGCGGGCAACCTCTTTCGGGATACTGAACTCATCCCAGCCGTTGTTCATCTTTTCCCAGAATTCCGGGTTTTTCAGATAGGCTTCGCTGTCCGGGGAGTACGTTTTTTTGCCGCGCCAGAAACCGGGGCTGGAGAAGAGAACGGTATCGTCAATATCGAAGCCCACGGCTATCGGCGGGCGACCCGTCAGGCTATTTTCGATTTGTGCCACTGAAACCCAGTGAATGGGGGCCTGTTCGGCAAGAATGGCGGCGGTAGTGCCGGTGTAAAGCGGCGTGGGTGCAGAAGCCCGTGCAACAACGGCGCTATTAAGCGAGAACAATAAGCAGGCGGCGCTGAGCGCCAGTGTGATCTTGCGCATATTTTCCCCTGAATATTCAGTTTGTTATCTTTTTATTTTGAGCGGATGGTCAAAAAACTATCCGACCATAACCCCAGCGGTAGGGGAAGGAAAGGAGTTTTTACTTATGGAGCTGAATAAAAAGAAGACGATCACAAAGCGCAGAAGAAACGTGTAGGTCCGGTAAGCGAAGCGCCACCGGGCAATGACTGGCACCGGCGCGAACAAAAAAGCCGGGTGGCGGCTACGCCTTGCCCGGCCTACATACAGTATGCAAGTAAGTGAATGCTTACATTACGGATGCAAACGCCTGCGCCACGCGCTGGACGTTGCTGGCATTCAGACCCGCCACGCACATACGGCCGCTGGCGATCAGGTAGACACCGAACTCTTCGCGCAGGCGATCGACCTGCGCTGCGCTCAGTCCGGTGTAGCTGAACATCCCGCGTTGCTTGAGAAGATAATCAAAGTTATGCCCAGGCACGGCCTCTTTCAGGACGTTAACCAGCTCCTGACGCATCGACAGGATGCGCTTACGCATCGCTTCCACTTCCGCAAGCCAGGACGCTTTCAGCGTTTCGTCACCGAGAACTGTCGCCACCACCTGCGCACCAAAGTTCGGCGGGCTGGAGTAGATACGGCGGACCGTCGCTTTCAGCTGACCGAGTACGCGTCCCGCGGCTTCGGCGTCTTCACACACCACGGACAGGCCGCCAACGCGCTCGCCGTACAGGGAGAAGATTTTTGAGAACGAGTTGCTGACCAGAGCGGGAAGCCCCGCGCTGGCAATCGCGCGAATGGCATAGGCGTCTTCCTCCATGCCCGCGCCAAAGCCCTGATAGGCGATGTCGAGGAACGGGATCAGGTTACGCGCCTTCAGTATCTCGATCACCGCATCCCACTGGGCATTGGTGAGCTCCGCACCGGTCGGATTATGGCAGCACGGATGCAGCAATACGATACTGCGCTCCGGCAGGGTGTTCAGTTTTTCCAGCAGCGCATCAACGCGCACGCCGTTGGTTTCGCTGTCGAACCACGGATAGGTCGCCACCTTAAAGCCCGCGCCCTCGAAGATCGCAACGTGGTTTTCCCACGTCGGGTCGCTGACCCACACGCCGGAATCCGGGAAGTACTTTTTCAGGAAATCTGCGCCTACCTTCAGCGCACCCGAGCCACCCAGCGTCTGGATAGTCGCCACGCGCTTTTGCGCGAGCACCGCGTGGTCCGCACCAAACAGCAGCGGCGCGATAGTGTTGCGATAGGTGTTTAATCCTTCCATCGGCAGATAAAGCGAAGCACCGTGCGGGGTTGCGTTCAGACGCGCTTCAGCTTCGGCAACGGCTTTCAACTGAGGAATGATGCCGTCTTCGTTGTAGTAAAGACCAATGCTGAGGTTCACTTTGTCGCTGCGAGGATCTTCTTTGAAACGCTCCATCAAGGAGAGGATAGGGTCGCCGGCGTAGGCGTCTACTTTCTGAAACACGCGATGTTCTCCGGATTATTATGAGGCAGGGCATTCAACAATAAACCGGAAGCGGAAGAAGATCGAGGGGATGTTAACAGAAGCGGGATGCATCGCATCCCGCTCATGCTTAGTCGACGTATTTCATTGCGACCCTTGAGGTAAGGCGCGTGATAAGTTCGTAAGCACTCACTTTTGTTATTTCAGCAATACGCTCTACCGGCAGGCCTTCACCCCACATCACCGCATCGTCCCCCGCTTTATCCTGCGCGTCGGGCCCAAGATCAACACAAATCATGTCCATCGCCACGCGACCGACAATCTTGACTTCGCGTCCATTGACCAGCACCGGCGTCCCCGTTGGCGCGGCGCGGGGATAGCCGTCGCCGTAGCCCATCGCCACCACGCCAAGACGCGTGTCGTGCTCGCTGGTCCAGGTGCCGCCGTAACCCACCGGCTCTCCCGCTTTGTGCTCACGCACGGCAATCAGCTTTGAAACCAGCGACATAACCGGCTTAAAGCCAAAGTCCGGCCCCCAGGGTTTGTTCTCCAGCGGCGAAACGCCATAAAGAATGATGCCCGGACGCGCCCAGTCGAAGTGCGACTGCGGCCATAGCAGGATCCCGCCGGACGCCGCAATGGAGCGCATCCCCGGTTTGCCTTCGCAGAAGGTGTTGAAGATATCAAGCTGCTGTTCCGTTGCGCCGCATTCAGGCTCATCGGCGCGGGCAAAGTGGCTGACGATGTTCACCGGCTGACGCACATTTTTGCACTGACTCAGACGCTGATAAAACGCCTCCGCGCTTTCCGGCCGCACGCCCAGACGGTGCATGCCCGTGTCGAGCTTCATCCAGACGGTGACCGGCTCGCTCAGTTCAGCCGTTTCCAGCGCGGCCAGCTGTTCTTCGTTATGCACCGCCGTGTGCAGGTGCTGATCGGCAATGGTCGGCAGGTCCGAGGCTTCAAAAAAGCCTTCCAGGAGCAGTATCGGTTGCGTAATTCCACCTGCGCGCAGGCGGAGAGCTTCTTCGAGACGGGCGACGCCAAAAGCGTCGGCATCGGGGAGCGTTCGCGCGGTCTCAAGAAGACCGTGTCCGTAAGCGTTCGCTTTCACGACTGCAACGAGCTGACTGGCGGGCGCCAGTTCTCGCAGACGTTGCAGGTTGTGTCGCAGAGCGCGGCGGTTAATAACAACAGTTGCCGCTTGCATTTGAATTCCTTAGAAATTACTCATCATCATATTGAGGACCGGCATAGTTGTCGAAACGCGACCACTGGCCGTTAAAGGTCAGACGTACCGTACCGATGGGGCCGTTACGTTGCTTACCAATAATAATTTCGGCGATCCCTTTCAGATCGCTGTTCTCGTGATAAACCTCATCACGGTAGATGAACATGATTAAGTCGGCATCCTGCTCGATGGAGCCGGATTCACGCAGGTCGGAGTTGACCGGGCGCTTGTCTGCACGTTGTTCCAGAGAGCGGTTAAGCTGCGATAGCGCCACCACCGGCACGTGCAGCTCTTTGGCTAACGCCTTGAGCGAGCGGGAAATCTCGGCAATCTCCAGCGTACGATTGTCGGAAAGCGACGGAACGCGCATCAGCTGAAGGTAGTCGATCATGATGAGGCCGATACCACCGTGTTCACGGGCGATACGGCGCGCGCGGGAGCGCACTTCCGTCGGCGTCAGGCCGGAGGAGTCATCGATATAGATGTTCCGTTTTTCCAGCAAAATCCCCATGGTGCCCGAGATGCGCGCCCAGTCCTCATCGTCCAGCTGACCGGTACGGATGCGGGTCTGATCCACACGCGACAGGGACGCCAGAGAACGCATCATGATCTGTTCAGAGGGCATCTCAAGACTGAAGATAAGCACCGGCTTATCCTGCAACATCGCCGCGTTTTCGACGAGGTTCATCGCAAATGTCGTTTTACCCATCGACGGACGCGCCGCGACGATAATCAAATCCGATGGCTGAAGACCTGCCGTTTTCTTGTTGAGATCGTCATAACCGGTGTTCACCCCCGTCACGCCATCGTGCGGCTGCTGGAAAAGCTGCTCAATACGCGCAACCGTGGCGTCGAGCACATCGGCGATATTTTTCGGGCCTTCGTCTTTGTTCGCACGGCTTTCGGCGATTTTAAAGACGCGGGATTCCGCCAGGTCGAGCAGATCTTCGCTGGTACGCCCCTGGGGATCGAAACCAGCCTCGGCGATCTCATTCGCCACCGAGATCATCTCGCGGACAACGGCACGTTCACGAACGATATCAGCGTAAGCGCTGATGTTCGCGGCACTTGGCGTGTTTTTTGACAGTTCTGCCAGATAGGCAAATCCGCCGACGCTGTCGAGCTGTCCCAGACGCTCCAGCGATTCTGCGAGCGTAATCAGGTCGATAGGGCTGCCCGACTCCTGCAAACGCGCCATTTCCGTAAAAATATGGCGGTGCGGGCGGGTATAGAAGTCTTCCGCGACAACACGCTCGGCGACGTCGTCCCAGCGTTCGTTATCCAGCATTAAACCGCCCAACACCGACTGTTCCGCTTCAATCGAGTGCGGCGGGACTTTTAACCCGGCGACCTGATAATCACGCTCACGAGGTTCAGTCTGTTTGTTGAAGGGTTTGTTTCCTGCCATAGTGAATGGAGTTACCGAGATAAAGAGTGGGTCGAAAGATTACCACATTCTGGAGGAAGCATGGCAACACGTATTGAATTTCACAAGCATGGTGGCCCTGACGTACTCAAAGCGGTGGAATTTACCCCCGCTGCGCCTGGCGAGAACGAAATCCAGGTGGAAAACAAAGCGATCGGCATTAACTACATCGATACCTATATTCGCGGCGGCCTCTATCCGCCTCCGTCGATGCCGAGCGGACTGGGCACCGAGGCGGCCGGTATCGTCAGCAAAGTGGGCAGCGCGGTTAAGCACATTAAGGAAGGCGATCGCGTGGTGTACGCGCAGTCGGCGCTGGGCGCTTACAGCTCCATCCATAACGTTCCGGCCGAGAAAGCGGCGCTTCTGCCAAATGCGATCGGCTTCGAGCAGGCTGCCGCCTCATTCCTGAAAGGGCTGACGGTCTATTATCTGCTGCGCAAAACCTACGAAATTAAGCCTGACGAGCAATTCCTTTTTCACGCAGCCGCAGGTGGCGTGGGGCTGATTGCCTGCCAGTGGGCGAAAGCCCTGGGCGCGAAGCTGATCGGCACCACAGGCAGCGCGCAAAAAGCGCAGCGCGCGCTGGACGCGGGCGCATGGCAGGTGATCAACTACCGGGAAGAGAGCATCGTTGAGCGGCTGAAAGAGATCACTGGCGGCAAAAAGGTCCGCGTGGTGTATGACTCGGTGGGGAAAGACACCTGGGAATCTTCGCTGGACTGCCTGCAACGTCGCGGGCTAATGGTGAGCTTCGGAAATGCCTCCGGGGCAGTCACCGGCGTCAACCTGGGCATTCTGAATCAGAAAGGGTCGCTGTACGTCACTCGCCCTTCCCTGCAAGGTTACATCACCAACCGGGAAGAACTTGAGGAAGCCAGCAACGAGCTGTTCTCGCTGATCGCCAGCGGGGTGATTAAAGTGGATGTGGCAGAGGCGCAGAAATATCCGCTGACCGATGCGCAGCGCGCGCATGAGGTGCTGGAGAGCCGGGCAACGCAGGGATCAAGTCTGTTAATTCCCTGAGCCATAAAAAGAAATTGGGCTTCCCGTGGGAAGCCCTTTCTTTTTTTTAGTTCGGCTGTATGTAGGGTACAGCTCGATGAATTCTTTAGCGGCAGCCATAGTGACAGATTCGATAAGTAAATCCTATTCTGTTCTAAGGATTGCTGCCGGAAAAGTTGCAGGTATGTGACGTACCCCTCAATACCTTAGTAACGGAAGCGGTTATTACGCTGATAAGTGGGCAGTTTTGGCGATTTAATCGCCCGTATCGCCCATACAACCGCAATCGCCAGAAGTAACCACGGCAAGAGTTTAATCGTCAGGGCAAATAAACCGCCGACAAACATCACCACCGTGGCCACGACGAGCGCGGCCAGGATACCAAGCAGCGACACGCCCGTGACCATCAGCATGATAAAGAAGCCAATCACAAAAAGTAGTTCCAGCATGGTGCTCTCCCACGAGTTCCCGAATGATGCTGCGATCGTTACAAGAAACATGCCAAAAATAAGTCGTTGTTCTGAAAGCAAAACGCCCCGCAATGTGTTGCAGGGCGTGGCGTATTTGACCATCTTTTAGCGAAATTTAACGTTTATCCGCAACCAGACGCAGCGCGTGTTCCAGGACCTCAATATCCGCACCGGCTTTATGCGCGTTCTCGCTGAGATAACGACGCCACTGGCGCGCGCCAGGAATACCCTGGAACAGGCCAAGCATATGGCGGGTAATGTGGCCCAGATAGGTACCATTACTCAGCTCGCGCTCAATGTACGGATACATGGCGCGCACTACCGCCACGGGATCGGTGTCAGCACCGTCAACGCCAAAGATTTCCCGGTCAACCGTCGCCAGAATGCCCGGATTCTGATACGCCTCGCGTCCGACCATCACGCCATCCATATGTTCGAGATGCGCTTTGGCCTCGTCCAGCGACGTAATACCGCCGTTGATCGACATGGTCAGGTGCGGGAAGTCGCGTTTTAGCTGGTACACGCGCGGGTAGTCCAGCGGCGGGATCTCGCGGTTTTCTTTCGGGCTGAGGCCAGAGAGCCAGGCTTTACGGGCGTGGATGATAAACATCTCGCATTCACCCTTCCCTGATACGGTGTTGATGAAATCACACAGGAACTCGTAGCTGTCCTGGTCGTCTATGCCGATACGGGTTTTGACCGTAACCGGGATAGAGACGACGTCGCGCATCGCTTTGATACAGTCCGCCACCAGATGTGCATTACCCATCAGACACGCGCCGAACATACCGTTTTGCACACGGTCGGACGGGCAACCGACGTTGAGGTTAATCTCGTCATAGCCGCGTTCTTCAGCCAGCTTCGCGCACTGCGCCAGCGCAGCCGGATCGCTGCCACCCAGTTGCAGCGCAACCGGATGCTCCTCTTCGCTGTACGCCAGATAATCGCCCTTGCCGTGAATAATTGCGCCGGTAGTGACCATTTCGGTGTACAGCAGCGTATGGCGGGAGAGCTGACGCAGGAAATAGCGGCAGTGTCTGTCCGTCCAGTCGAGCATTGGCGCAATGGAGAAACGGTGTGCAGGGAAAGCGGTCTGGAATTCTGACGACATGGCGAAGTTTTAAGCATCTGGTGGAAAAGGGGCGCTACTATAGCACAAAGAAAAGCCGGAGGCGCAGCGCCTCCGGTGTACTTTAGAACGTCATGCTCAACTGTGCCCCTGCACCCCAGGTCTCGTCTTCGCCATAAAGCCCCATCAGGTCAACGTGGACGGAGTTGAACGGCGCGAAACCGACACCGCCGGTAAAGACGTTGCTGTCGTTCCCTTTCATATCCGCACGATAACCGGCGCGTACTGCCAGCCAGCTCAGTGGCGTGACTTCGGCACCGACGCCAACGTACTGGGAGGTGTCTTCGCTTTTAAAGCCCTTGGTTTCGGTCAGATCGCCATCTGCGGTCAGCGTGACCAGATCGTTGTGCCAGGCGGCCCCGGCAGTGACCAGCGGACGGATCTGATAAGTGTCTTTATAACTCACCACCTCTCCCGTACGCCCGTTGCGGATGCGGATATCTTTGGTATCGATATCGCGCGACATCAGGTTTTGCCCGCTCACGCCGACCGTCCAGTTTTCACCGAAATCAGCAGCAATACCGGCATCGACGTTGAAGCCAGTGTCGTCGGTACGGTAGCGGCTGTCGTTCCACTTATTACTGTCGTAATCGTAGATTGAAGTGGTGTAGTTATAGAGCCAGGTTTTTTGCAGCTTCGGCGTGACGCCAACGGAAACCGGAACGCCGCCAAGATCGAACTGACGGGCCACCGCAATACCGTAGTCGGACACAATCGCCGCCCGACCAGACGCCGTAGAGTTAAGGTTTTTGGTGATCTGATCGGTACCGTTTAGCGCGGCATCCAGCGCCACACCGGCAGCCACCGCATCGCTTCGTTGTATACCGCGCAGATAATCAATGTCCTGCTGATCGATTGAAGAGCTGACCCGGCCATGGGCATAGCCTTTTGCCATAAAGGCCACGGAAAGAACATCGTTAGGGATACTGACGGCAATCCCCGCCCCTGCGGTGGCGTGTGCGGTCTTGCCTTTCAGGTAGTCCAGTTCATCAGCGAGATCTTTCGCTGCGCCCTGGAACTGATTGATCGAACCTAATGGATTGGTGATAACTTCAATGGGGGTCAGACTATCAACCACATCCTTGTAATGATTGATTTTGTCGTTAATGGTATCAATCTCGTCCTGAAGATTGTCTTCATCGGTCACCTGCACGCCAACGGACGGCAAAATGACCGTCACATCATCCTCTGGCTTAGATTTTGCCAGTAACGCGGGGTTGATTAACGCCCCGCTGCCATAGCTCCCTGCCGCGACACCCGTTCCGCCCATTGCGTCGCTACGCGCTTCCGTCCAGGTATTGGCTGCTCCCGCCTGATTTGCCATAAAAAAGGAGACAGCGATGCTAACCATCGAAAATTTAAAATGTTTTTTCACAGTGTGCTCGTAAATAGTTTGTTATTAGTTAACCCTGTCTGTTATCACCCAAACAGGAACGAACTATTGCTGTGAATAAGTGCAAAAAGACCCGCTATTTCCTTAAGTTAAATTCCATCCCGGCCTGTTGTAATATGTGACGACCATCAATATTTATAGAAGAGGAAATTATTTTCGCCCAGGTTTTCCATCGTGCGGCCCAAAAAACTGAGGCGGATGGTCGACCCAGCGGTCTTCGCGCGTCGCGGCATACACCGGATTGAGCGGATAGTAGATGCGGTTATGTTTTTTATTGGCCTCACCCACCACCAGTAAGCGCACCTCTTCATCGGTATTGTTGATAAAGGTGTGACACACGCCCGTCCCGGCTGGAAATCCCACGCTGTCTCCGGGTTCGAGCTTCCATAAATAGCCATTGATCCAGGCCTCAGGGTAACCCTCCAGAACGTAAACAAACTCCTCTTCGTCGCTTTCCGCATGCGGATAAGACGTACGGCGTCCGGGTGGCAGCCGTTCATGGTGAATACCAATGCGGCCGAGACCCAGCCTGCGGGCCAGCGGCGCGCCAACAGAAAAACGTTCGTTACTGTCAGGATACGTTGCGTCATCGGCACCTTCCACGTCCCGCCAGTGCCGAATACAGTCAGGTCTTTTCATTTTGCGATCTCCTGATTTGCGATGCGTCAGGTATAGCACAGCCTGGCGGATCTCGGTGTTTTTAGCAGAACATGATAAAGTGAATGTTTTCACCCCTTACCATATCCGAGGTGCCCGATGGACAAGTCCACAAAAGAGCTGTTAGCGCAAGCTGAAAAGCTGTGCGCGCAACGCAATGTGCGCCTGACCCCGCAGCGCCTTGAGGTACTGCGTCTGATGAGCCTGCAACAGGGCGCCATCAGCGCCTACGATCTGCTCGATCTGCTGCGTGAAAGCGAGCCGCAGGCAAAACCGCCGACCGTTTATCGGGCGCTGGATTTTCTGCTGGAGCAAGGGTTTGTGCATAAAGTGGAATCAACAAACAGCTATGTGCTGTGCCATCTTTTTGACCAGCCAACTCACACGTCCGCCATGTTTATCTGCGATCGCTGTGGTGTGGTGAAGGAAGAGTGTGCGGAAGGTGTGGAAGATATTATGCATACGCTGGCAGCCAGAATGGGCTTTGCGCTGCGCCATAATGTGATTGAAGCCCACGGCTTATGTTCTGCCTGCGTGGAGGTGGAGTCATGCCGCCATCAGGATGCCTGTCAGCACGATCACTCTATCCTGGTGAAGAAAAAGCCGCGTTAAAGCCAAAGAAAAAGGCGGCTCAGGGCCGCCCTTGGGGATAGTGCCGGTTACCAGCGGTAGTCGTTACGGGTTTCCCAGTCTTTGACTTCGTTTTCCGCCTGATCTTTTTCGTAACCGTAGCGCTCCTGGATTTTACCTACCAGCTGATCGCGCTTACCTTCAATGACGGTCATATCGTCATCTGTCAGCTTACCCCACTGTTCTTTCGCTTTACCTTTGAATTGCTTCCAGTTGCCGCCGATTTCGTCTTTATTCATAATCGTGTCCTCGTGTTAAGCGTCTATGAGTATCGTCCGCTTCGTTCTTTTCTGCTGGACGTGATTATTATTGTAGTTAAGGATTCGGCAGTTGTTTTTATATTCGGAATCTTTAACCGTTACGATATATCGTGCGGGGCTGGAAACCAGGTATTGTTTCGCCAGTGACGATGCCAGATAACGGCCAGCGAAAGGCCACGCAGTGAGAGAAACACCGCCAGCGCCAGCCACAGACCATGATTGCCGAGATACGGCAGGGTTAGCAGCGTCAGGCCGAACCCCGCCGCCGCGACGGCCATGCTGTTGCGCATCTCCGCCCCTCGCGTCGCACCAATAAACATGCCGTCCAGCAAATAGCACCACACGCCCACCACCGGTAATACTACCTGCCAGAGGATGTAGCGATCGGCCAGCTCACGTAGCGCGGGCAACGAGGTGAGTAACGCGACAATATGCCCACCAAAACAGGCGTATACCAGAGCAAAGACCAGCGCCACCAGGCCCGCCTGACGACAGGCAGCACGCCAGACTTCGCGTAACTGGCCGCTTTCACGCGCGCCATAGGCCTGCCCTGAATGCGCCTCCACGGCGTAAGCAAAACCATCCAGCGCGTAAGCGGTAAAGGTCAGTAATGTCATAAGCACTGCGTTGACGGCAACGATCTCAGGCCCAAGACGCGCACCAAAAACGGTTAATGCACCAAAGCAGAGTTGCAGCAGAAGCGAACGGAGCATGATGTCGCGATTAAGCGCCAGCAGCTTACGAATGTTGCCGCGCCAGGCCGATTTCAGCAGAACCAGGGTGATACCGCGCATCGCCAGCACGCGCCAGACCATCCCCAAACCGATCAGCAGCGTACCGTACTCGGCAATCGCCGTGGCCAGCGCCGCGCCCCGGACGTTCATGTGCAGCCCCATCACCAGCCAGAGATCGAGCACAATGTTAAGCAGGTTGCCCACCACCAGCAGGATCACCGGCGCGCGGGCGTACTGCACGCCCAGCAGCCAGCCCAGCAGGACCAGGTTTGCCAGTGAAGCGGGCGCGCTGAGCCAGCGAATTTCGAGGAACCGCCGGGCCTGTTCCAGTACGGCATCGCTGCCGCCTACAATATGGAGCGCAAGATCAATCAGCGGCGTACGCAACAGAACGATTAACGCGCCGGCACCGAATGCCAGAATGAGCGGCTGAACCAGCGCACGCGCCAGACGCAGGGGATCTTTTGCACCATACGCCTGGGCCGTCAGGCCTGTCGTACTCATGCGCAGAAAAAGCAGCAGCATAAAGAGGAAGCTGGTCGCCGTTGCGCCGATCGCGACGCCGCCGAGATAAATCGGCGAATCGAGATGCCCGATAACCGCCGTATCCACCAGCCCCAGCAGAGGAACGGTAATATTGGAAAAAATCATTGGTAGCGCAAGACGCCACAACGCCTTATCGGCAGAAGTTAGCAATGCCATGGAAATTACCGGAATCAGAAAACAGGCCAGGCTGTAGAGGAACTACAGCCTGTCAGGAAGAGATTACAGCCATTCACCGTTGCGGATAACGCCGACCGCCAGTCCTTCAATAGAGAAGCTCTGCTCGCGGAGATCCACCACAATCGGGGAGAATTCATTATTTTCAGGCAGAAGCTGCACGGTATTGCCTTGTTTTTTCAGGCGCTTAACCGTCACTTCATCATCAATGCGCGCCACCACGACTTGCCCGTTACGCACATCCTGCGTTTTGTGTACCGCCAGCAGATCGCCATCCAGAATACCGATATCTTTCATGGACATTCCGCTAACGCGCAGCAGGAAATCGGCGCTCGGCTTGAACATGCCTGGGTCAACCTGATAGTGCCCTTCGATGTGCTGCTGCGCCAGCAGAGGTTCACCTGCGGCAACGCGGCCCACCAGTGGAATACCGCTCTCTTCTTCCACAAGCAGACGAATGCCGCGTGAGGCGCCGGAAACAATCTCAATCACGCCCTTACGCGCCAGCGCTTTAAGGTGCTCTTCGGCAGCATTAGGAGAACGGAAGCCCAGACGCTGCGCAATTTCTGCACGCGTGGGTGGCATACCCGTCTGGCCGATATGATCCCGAATGAGATCAAACACCTCTTGCTGCCTGGTCGTTAACGCTTTCATACCGCCCCCTGGGTGTATATACAGTTATGCTGTGAGTATATACAGTCAAAGGCGATTTTGGAACCAAAAACTGCACAAAAAACCAGGGACTTAATTATTCCTCGAGGCTCATCGGAAATGCGACCAAAGCAGCGTGACCCAGGTGATCGCCGCAGTGATAATCGCCAGCAGTACGGCAGCGGAACCCATGTCTTTCGCCCGGCCAGACAGTTCATGGAATTCCGACCCGATTCGGTCAACAACGGCCTCAATAGCGCTATTCAGAATTTCCACTATCATCACCAGAAGGACAGATCCGATGAGCAGTACGCGGGTGATAGCATCAACATCAAGGAAGCAGGCGATGACAACGGCAACGATTGCGGCAACCGCTTCCTGGCGGAAAGCGGCTTCATTAACCCATGCCGCGCGGAAACCTTTCCATGAATAACCGGCAGCTTTAATGATTCGAGTTAACCCAGTGGTATTATTGGCCATTAAAAGAACCTTTTATGATAAATAGCGTCTGTAACTAAAGCCGCAGCGCGTTTTGCTGCAACCTGAAGTATGACGGGTAACAACAGAAATTTTGCGCGCTTTCTGTTATCCTTGCGCCGCAATTGCATTATTAACCAGAGGCTTTACATCGTTTATGTCCGGCTGGCCACGAATTTACTACAAATTACTTAATTTACCATTAAGCGTACTGGTAAAAAGTAAGTCTATCCCAGCAGAACCTGCGCTGGAATTAGGGCTCGATACGTCGCGCCCTATTATGTACGTTTTGCCTTATAACTCGAAGGCAGACCTGCTGACGCTTCGCGCTCAATGTCTGGCGCACGATTTACCTGACCCGCTTGAACCGCTGGAAGTCGACGGTACGCTGCTGCCGCGCTACGTGTTCATCCATGGCGGGCCGCGCGTGTTCACCTATTACACGCCGAAAGAAGAGTCCATTAAGCTGTTCCATGATTACCTCGATCTGCACCGCAGCAACCCCGATCTGGACGTGCAGATGGTGCCGGTGTCGGTGATGTTTGGCCGTCGTCCGGGGCGCGAAAAAGGGGAAGAGAACCCGCCGCTGCGTATGCTCAACGGCATTCAGAAGTTCTTCGCCGTCTCCTGGCTGGGACGCGACAGCTTTGTCCGCTTCTCACCTTCCGTTTCACTGCGCCGCATGGCGGATGAACACGGCACTGACAAAATCATTGCGCAAAAGCTGGCGCGCGTTGCGCGTATGCACTTTGCACGTCAGCGTCTGGCGGCCGTTGGACCACGTCTCCCGGCACGTCAGGATCTGTTCAACAAGCTGCTGGCTTCCAAAGCGATTGCCCGTGCCGTAGAAGACGAAGCGCGCAGCAAGAAAATTTCGCACGAGAAAGCGCAGCAGAACGCGATAGCGCTGATGGAAGAGATCGCCGCGAATTTCTCCTACGAGATGATTCGCCTCTCTGACCGTATCCTTGGCTTCACGTGGAACCGCCTCTATCAGGGGATTAACGTCCACAACGCCGAGCGCGTACGTCAGTTAGCGCACGACGGCCACGAGATTGTCTATGTGCCCTGCCACCGCAGCCACATGGACTATCTGTTGCTCTCTTACGTGCTCTATCACCAGGGTCTGGTGCCGCCGCATATTGCTGCCGGTATCAACCTGAACTTCTGGCCAGCAGGCCCGATTTTCCGCCGTCTGGGTGCGTTCTTTATTCGTCGTACCTTCAAGGGTAACAAGCTTTACTCCACCGTCTTCAGGGAGTATCTGGGCGAGCTGTTCAGCCGCGGTTATTCCGTGGAGTACTTTGTTGAAGGCGGTCGCTCGCGTACCGGTCGTCTGCTCGATCCGAAGACCGGCACGCTGTCGATGACCATTCAGGCCATGCTGCGTGGCGGTACGCGTCCTATCACGCTGGTGCCTATTTACATCGGTTATGAACACGTGATGGAAGTGGGCACCTACGCGAAAGAGCTGCGCGGTGCGACCAAAGAGAAAGAGAGTCTGCCGCAGATGCTGCGTGGGCTGAGTAAACTGCGCAACCTCGGCCAGGGCTACGTGAACTTTGGTGAGCCCCTGCCGCTGATGACATATCTGAACCATCATGTTCCGGAGTGGCGCGAGTCTATCGATCCTATCGAAGCGGTACGTCCGGCCTGGCTGACGCCAACGGTCAACGGCATTGCATCCGAGCTGATGGTACGCATCAACAATGCTGGTGCGGCAAACGCCATGAACCTGTGTTGTACTGCGCTTCTGGCCTCCCGCCAGCGTTCACTGACCCGCGAACAGCTGACCGAGCAGATTGACTGCTACCTGGATATCATGCGCAACGTGCCGTATTCCGTTGATTCGACCGTGCCGTCTGCCACCGCCAGCGAGCTGATCGATCACGCGTTGCAGATGAACAAGTTCGAAGTCGAGAAAGATACGATTGGTGACATCATCATTCTGCCGCGCGAGCAGGCCGTGCTGATGACCTACTACCGCAATAACATCACGCACATGCTGATGCTGCCGTCGCTGATGGCGGCCATTATTACCCAGCACCGCCGTATTTCGCGTCAGGAGCTGCTGCGCCATATTCAGGCCATCTACCCAATGCTGAAAGCGGAGCTGTTCCTGCGCTGGAGTAAGGATGAACTGGCGGCAGAGCTCGATAAAATGACGGCAGAGATGCATCGTCAGGGGCTGATTACCATCAGTGATGATGAACTGCATATCAATCCGTCACGTTCCCGTACCTTGCAGCTTCTGGCTTCCGGTGCGCGTGAGACGTTGCAGCGCTACGCCATTACCTTCTGGTTGCTGAGTGCAAATCCGTCCATCAACCGCGGTACGCTGGAAAAAGAGAGCCGGACGCTGGCCCAGCGCCTTTCCGTTCTGCATGGCATTAACGCCCCGGAATTCTTCGACAAAGCGGTATTCAGCTCCCTGGTGCTGACGCTGCGCGACGAAGGGTACATTAGCGATACGGGCGATGCCGAGCCGGAAGAGACGATGAAGGTTTACCAGATGCTGGCAGAGCTGATTACCGCGGATGTGCGTTTGACGATTGAGAGTTCGACGCAGGGCGAATGATGCTAAAGCCGGGTGGCGCTAACGCTTACCCGGCCTATATGTTCCGCTAAATCGTAGGCCGGGTAAGGCGAAGCCGCCACCCGGCTTTTTTATCACCAGTAACTCATCGCCAGGCCCAGAAACAGCACCAGCCCGACGTAGTTATTATTCAGAAACGCTTTAAAGCAGGCTTCACGCTCGCGCTTCGCGATCAGCTTCTGCTGATACGCAAACAGCAGCCCCGCCACCAGTACGGACCAGTAAAACTCCCAGTTCAGCCCGTTCAGGCGACCAATCGCCACCATCAGCGCCAGCACCGCCACCTGCAATATGCCGATGATAAGTTTGTCGTGACGACCAAACAGGATCGCCGTCGATTTGATGCCAATCTTGAGATCGTCATCGCGATCGACCATCGCGTATTGGGTATCGTACGCAACGGCCCAGAGAATATTCGCCAGGAACATCAGCCAGCAGCTGAGCGGAACGGACTCGCTGACCGCGGCAAACGCCATGGGAATCGACCAGCCAAATGCCGCACCCAATACCACCTGCGGCAGATGGGTGTATCGCTTCATGAACGGGTAAACCCAGGCCAGCGCCAGAGCAGCAACGGACAGCAGAATGGTCATGGTGTTAAGGGTTAACACCAGCATAAAAGAGAGAAGCACCAGCACCACAAACAGAATGCGCGCCTCTTTCCCGGTCACCTGACCGCTCGGCAGAGGACGATTCGCGGTGCGCTTAACATGTCCATCAAATTTCCGGTCAGCATAGTCGTTAACCACACAGCCCGCAGCGCGCATCAGCCAGACGCCCGCCACAAACACCGCCAGGATCCACAGCGGCGGCACGCCCGGCGTGGCAACCCACAGCGCCCATAAGGTCGGCCACAGCAGCAGCAGCGCGCCAATGGGTTTATCAGTACGCATCAGGCGGTGATAGGCCAGCAGCTTATTCTGCGTCAGACTCCACTCCATTTTTTCTCCCTCTTAGTACAACGGCGATGCAGGCAAAAAGAGTTCCGTCAGTATTAACGGCTTGCCACTCAAACGAAGGCGGGAACGGCGCCCCCACAAATCGGCATCGCAACCAATTTCAATAAAATCACGGGTCAGTTCAGACGAGGTGAACAGATAGCGCCCCAGGGGCGTTTTGCCGAGGCGTTGCAATGCCAGCTCCGGCCCGGAAAGTGTAGACTCAGGAACCACCGTCCGCCCGGCAAGCCACGGCTCGCCATCGGCACACAGTAAAATTTCACGCAGCCAGTAGCGTTCTTCCTGCGGCAGCAGCGGCAGCTCGCTGGCAATCTCCGCAGGCGAGACAAACCCTTCCTGAATCATCGTCACCGTGACCGTTTTACCCTGTTGCTCAAAACGTTTTGTCATGGAATCTTCCAGCAGCAGCCAGTCCAGTTGCTCCGGGTCAAGCGCGGGTATTTGGTCGAAATAGCGTAGCGCACGCAGCTGCGTGAGCGCGGGGTGTGACATGCCAGACTCTCCGATACATAACGTAAAGGCATTGTATCGCAGATTGGCAAAATGAGGACGGACAAACCAAATTTAGCGATCACTATCGCAACAATGGTGCAACTTAGCCAAAAAAAGTGCGCCCGTGAAGGCGCACTAAACGACTAACAAAATCAGCACTGTGGGGAGACGGTTACCCCTTGCCTTTTACACTGCTGATAAAGGTGGAACGGGCAGTGGTGGAACCTAAACGCTCGGCTTCATCAAGCAGTTTCAGCGCTTTATCGACATCGCCGTTTTTAACCGCCTGCTTGATGGCGTTGTTAAAGTAAGTTTCAGTATCGTTAAGCACCGGCTCGGCTTTTTTCGCCGGGGCCGGGGCTGCGGCTGGTGCTGCGGCAGGCGCGGCATATACAGGCGCGGCAGTATTACCCACCGTTACCGGACCCGGGCCAGATGAGCCAAACAGCGGGCCTACGAGTACGCTGGAGGCACTGTTGGTGGAGACTTTCAGCTTGATCAGACCATCGGTGGTATGACGGGCAAGCGGGTCCGGAATATCCGGGACAGAGTTCCCCGTGCCTTTCGCATAGGCTTTTGCCGGGTCAACAAGCTTCGTTGTCTGTTGCAGATCTTTTTCAGTCGTGAACACCAGGACATAAATCTTCTGCTGACCCAGGGCTGGCGTCAGGCGCATAACGCCTTCCAGCCGATCGGCACTCATGACGCCAGGCTCCTGATAGCTGAAATAGTCACTTGGGAAGAACGCGGATGGCGTCATGTTCTGATCGAGGATCAGCACGTTAGGCGCGAAGACGCTGGTCTGTTTATTGACTTCACTGGTCAACGTCAGGGTCAGCTCGCCGATATTCGCCGGCACGCTGAAAGCCGCGACCGGACCGCTGATACCCGGCACGTTCAGTGACTGGCCCCCCGCTGAAAGCTGGGTAGTTTGTGTTTTCGATTGATCAACTGGCGTCCACACCAGTTGCTGTAGTGCCGCAGCCGGAATAGCTGGCGCAGCGCTGGTATTTTGAGGAACAAAATTCACATCTGCAAAGGTGACCGCAGGCGCACAGGCCAACAGCCCCGCAGAGAGGCACAGCGCGACGAGACTTTTCTTCATTTTCATTGTTATTACCTCTGATAGCGTGAGCACTGCGGTGGCCAGGCAATAGCGCGCAGCACCCTAAGGAGAGAGGGGCTTGCGCCCCTCTTTTCAGGTCATTACGTCAGGCTTGACGAATTACCACCAGATTTCCATCTGGGCGCCGAAGGTCCACTCATCGTTGTCGCCACGGCTGAAGGTTTTCGCGGAGGTGTCGCTATACGCTACGCCAGAGGTGTAGCCCGTATCGCCGTTGTTCGCGTAGCCCCATTTCTCATCCCACTTCGCGTAGGTTGCGAAGACGCGGATAGCCGGACGGGACCAGATGCTGTCGCCTGCCTGCCATTGCTGTGCCAGAGTGATTTTGTACTGGCTGTTTTTGTCGTCAGTTTTCTGAGATTTGACGTTGTCGTAGCCCACTTCCAGCAAGGTGCTCATGATCGGCGTCCATTTGAACATTGGACGAACACCCACGGTCCACCACTCGGTACCGTTGTTGTTGTCACGATCGATGTTCTGGTACATACCGACGTACATCAGGTCCCAACGGTCTGCCAGGGTGATTGCACCGTGATCCAGCACGCGCCACATAGAGCCGTCGTTATCGATGCTGCCGCCCTGTGGAATACCTTTACCGTTAGAGGTCATGGAATCCGTACCGTATTGCAGTACGAACTTGTTGAAGCCTTTCATCATGCTCTGGGTGTGTTCAGCGGTGAACAGCCAGCCATCTTTAGAGGCGCCAGGTTGCAGGTAGTAGTCGTCAGGAATGTTGGTATGACCGTAGTCAACGCCCAGCTCCAGCGTACCGCCCGGGTTGGTTTCCAGACCGGCTAAACGGACGTCGAAGACATCGTTTGGTACCACGTTGTCATAAATACGGTCGCCGTTCGCATCACGATCGGCGAAGGTTGCAGAACCGCCGGACTCAGAAGAACGGGTCGCTGCCAGAGAGAGTTTACCAAAGCCCAGATCGATGTTTTCAATACCGGCACCAGGACCAGAGATATCCCAGTAGTAGAAGTCGATCATGTGTACGTCATGACGCTGATAGAAGCGCTTACCGGCCCAGATGGTAGAGCCTGGCAGCCATTCAATCAGGTTTTTACCCTGCACGTTAGCTTCACGGAAGGCCGGGCTGGTGGATTCCCAGTCATTCTGTTGAGAAACGGAGTACGCTACGTTGGTGTCGAAATAGAAGCTCTTGTCGCCTTCTTTCCACACTTCCTGGCCCAGTTTCAGTTCGGCGTAGGTTTCACATTCGTTACCGAGACGGTATTTACTTTGTGCGCCTGTTGCCTGGAAACATTGTTGTTCACCGCCACTTCCGGTCCAGCCAATGCCGGAACGAGCATAACCTTTAAAGTCTACGGCGCCCGCCTGGGCAGACAGGATGCCTGCCGCAATGGCGACAGCCAGAGGGACTTTGCGCAGAGTAATCATTATTCTATCTCCTGAGATCATTGCTTTTCTTTGTAATTGGAATGCTTAAACGCCTGGCTCTTTGTGCAACCGACGACATGCAGTGCCATCCTCACGGAACAGATGGCAACGCTCTGGCGGCAAACCGATAGCGAATGTGGCACCCTCTTCTACCAACACCACGTCATTCTGGCGGTAGACCAGGTTCTGACGGATGGCGGGGATCTGGATATGAATCTGTGTTTCGTGACCAAGCTGTTCGACGACCTGAACTTCACCTTCCAGCGTCACATCAGCGATGTGGCTCGGCAGTAAATGCTCAGGGCGGATACCGAGGGACATATTGGCCCCCACCTGTACGTTGGCGCTGTCGACCGGCAGCCAGACTTGCTGACGGTTTGGCAGCTCCACCTGTACCTGTTCGATTGCCGTCGCGGTCACTTTTACGGGCAGGAAGTTCATCTTTGGCGAGCCAATGAAGCCCGCAACAAAGCGGTCTGCCGGGTAGTGATACAGCTCCAGCGGTTTGCCCACCTGCGCCACGCGACCGGCGTCCAGCACCACGATTTTGTCGGCCAGCGTCATCGCTTCGACCTGATCGTGGGTGACGTAAATCATCGTGCGTCCAAGGCGTTTGTGCAGACGGGAGATTTCGATACGCATCTGGACGCGCAGGGCGGCATCCAGGTTAGAAAGCGGTTCATCGAGCAGGAACACGCGCGGCTCGGCCACCAGCGTACGGCCGATCGCCACACGCTGACGCTGACCACCGGAGAGCGCCTTCGGTTTACGCTCCAGCAGATGTGCCAGCTGGAGCACTTCCGCCACCTGGGTGACGCGCTGGTTAATGGTCTCTTTTTTCGCGCCGGCCAGCTTCAGGCCAAAGGACATGTTCTCGGCAACGGAAAGATGCGGATAAAGGGCATAAGACTGGAACACCATGCCCACGCCGCGTTCGGCTGGCGGGATGTCGTTCATTCGGGTATCACCAATAAATAAATCGCCACTGGTGATGGTTTCAAGACCGGCAATCATACGCAGCAGAGTCGATTTACCACAGCCTGATGGACCCACGAACACCACAAACTCACCTTCGTGGATGTCCAGATTGATGTCTTTTGACACCACTACGTCGCCCCAGGCTTTCGTTACATTACGCAGCTGTACGCTCGCCATGCCCTTCTCCCTTCGTTACAACCTGTCACCGACAGAAACATTCAAGATAAGTTCACTATGCGTGTTCCATTACTTTCGTGAATCCTCCACCCCCCGGCTTTTTTATGGGGGAGGAGGCGGGAGGATGAGAGAGCAGGCTCTGCGACCGCAGCGGAGGGGCTGAGGCGAAAATCGTGAAGCGGCCTGCAAAATTCAGTGGGTTTTTATGTGCGCCAGCACTCATAACTTAAATTTATGTTACAGGGATCACACAAACAGGGGGTGGGGCGTAGGGACTGGGAGGATGGAAAGAGGATGTCAAATAAGGAGACTGAGTCACGTTGAACCACCTTATGTATCCACGAGCACATCACCAATAAAGGATGGCAGATATGAAGATCAAGACTGGCGCACGCGTTTTCGCATTGTCCGCCCTCGCAGCAATGATGATTTCCGCACCGGCTCTCGCCAAAATTGAAGAAGGTAAGCTGGTTATCTGGATTAACGGCGACAAGGGCTATAACGGTCTGGCCGAAGTGGGCAAAAAATTCGAGAAAGACACCGGTATCAAAGTCACCGTAGAACACCCGGACAAACTGGAAGAGAAGTTCCCGCAGGTTGCGGCAACTGGCGATGGTCCGGACATTATCTTCTGGGCGCATGACCGTTTCGGGGGCTACGCGCAGTCTGGCCTGCTGGCAGAAGTTACGCCAGACAAAGCCTTCCAGGACAAACTGTTCCCGTTCACCTGGGACGCCGTTCGCTATAACGGCAAGCTGATCGCTTACCCAATCGCGGTTGAAGCGCTGTCACTGATTTACAACAAAGACCTGGTGCCAAACCCGCCGAAGACCTGGGAAGAGATCCCTGCTCTGGATAAAGAGCTGAAGGCGAAAGGTAAATCCGCTCTGATGTTCAACCTGCAAGAGCCGTACTTCACCTGGCCGCTGATTGCTGCCGACGGCGGTTACGCGTTCAAGTTTGAAAACGGCAAATATGACGTGAAAGACGTGGGCGTGGACAACGCAGGTGCGAAAGCGGGTCTGACCTTCCTGGTTGACCTCATCAAGAACAAACACATGAACGCGGATACTGACTACTCCATCGCGGAAGCGGCGTTCAACAAAGGCGAAACCGCGATGACTATCAACGGTCCGTGGGCCTGGACCAACATCGACAAGAGCAAAATCAACTACGGCGTGACCCTGCTACCAACCTTCAACGGCAAACCGTCTAAACCGTTCGTGGGCGTGCTGAGCGCAGGCATCAACGCCGCCAGCCCGAACAAAGAGCTGGCGAAAGAGTTCCTCGAAAACTACCTGCTGACCGATCAGGGTCTGGATGAAGTGAACAAGGACAAGCCGCTGGGCGCCGTTGCGCTGAAATCCTTCCAGGATCAGCTGGCGAAAGATCCGCGTATTGCGGCCACCATGGATAACGCCCAGAAAGGCGAAATCATGCCGAACATCCCACAGATGGCTGCGTTCTGGTACGCCACCCGTACCGCGGTCATCAACGCTGCAAGCGGTCGCCAGACTGTCGATGCCGCACTGAAAGATGCTCAGGGTCGTATTACTAAGTAAGTCTGAAAAACGGCGGGTGGCGCGTGCGCTTACCCGCCCTACGACTACGGCACGATCCGTAGGTCAGGTAAGCGCAGCGCCACCTGACGATAAGTTTCCACCGTTGTAGAGGAAGAACCCCATGGATGTCATTAAAAAGAAACACTGGTGGCAAAGCGACGCACTGAAGTGGTCAGTGATAGGTCTGCTGTGTCTGCTGGTGGGTTACCTTGTTGTTTTAATGTACGTGCAAGGGGAATACCTGTTTGCCATCATGACGCTGATTTTAAGCTCGGTTGGCCTGTATATTTTCGCCAACCGTAAAGCGTACGCCTGGCGCTATGTCTACCCGGGCGTTGCCGGGATGGGGCTGTTTGTCCTCTTTCCGCTGATCTGCACCATCGCGATTGCCTTTACCAACTACAGCAGCACCAACCAGCTCGCGCAGGAGCGTGCCACCCAGGTGCTTCTGGATCGTTCTTACCAGGCGGGTAAAACCTTTAACTTCGGCCTGTATCCCACGGGTGACGAGTGGAAGTTAGCGCTCACTGACGGTGAGAGCGGCAAAACCTATCTTTCCGACGCGTTCAAATTTGGCGGCGAGCAGAAGCTGGCCTTAAAAGAGGCTGCGGCCCTGCCGGAAGGTGAACGTGCGAACCTGCGTATCATTACCCAGAATCGTCAGGCGCTGACCCAGCTCACCGCCGTGCTGCCCGATGACAGCAAAGTAACCATGAGCTCGCTGCGCCAGTTCTCCGGCACGCAGCCGCTTTATACTCTGGCGGATGACGGCACGCTGACCAACAACCAGAGCGGCGTGAAGTACCGTCCGAACAACGATATCGGTTTCTATCAGTCGGTGAATGCCGACGGCAGCTGGGGCGACGACAAACTCAGCCCGGGCTATACCGTCACCATCGGCTGGGACAACTTCACCCGCGTATTTACCGACGAAGGCATCCAGAAACCGTTCTTCGCCATCTTCGTCTGGACGGTGGTCTTCTCGGTGCTAACCGTGATCCTGACCGTGGCCGTGGGCATGGTGCTGGCCTGCCTCGTGCAGTGGGAGTCCCTGAAAGGCAAAGCGATTTACCGCGTGCTGCTGATTCTGCCCTACGCCGTGCCGTCGTTTATCTCGATTCTGATTTTCAAAGGGCTATTTAACCAGAGCTTCGGTGAAATCAACATGATGCTGAGCGCGCTGTTCGGTATCAAACCGGCCTGGTTCAGCGACCCAACCACCGCTCGCTCGATGATTATCATCGTGAACACCTGGCTCGGTTATCCGTACATGATGATCCTGTGCATGGGGCTGCTGAAGGCTATCCCGGACGATCTGTACGAAGCCTCGGCGATGGACGGCGCGGGTCCGTTCCAGAACTTCTTCAAAATTACCCTGCCGCTGCTCATTAAGCCGCTGACGCCGCTGATGATCGCCAGCTTCGCCTTTAACTTTAACAACTTTGTGCTGATTCAGCTGTTGACCAACGGTGGCCCGGACCGTCTCGGCACCACCACGCCGGCAGGCTATACCGACCTGCTCGTGAGCTACACCTACCGCATCGCCTTCGAGGGCGGCGGCGGTCAGGACTTCGGCCTGGCGGCGGCGATTGCCACCCTGATCTTCCTGCTGGTGGGCGCCCTGGCGATTGTGAACCTGAAAGCCACACGTATGAAATTTGACTAAGGAGGGCACTGAACATGGCAATGGTACAACCCAAATCTCAGAAACTGCGCCTCCTCGCGACGCACTTAGGCCTGCTGATTTTCATCGCGGCGATCATGTTCCCGCTGCTGATGGTTATCGCCATCTCCCTGCGTTCGGGGAACTTCGCCACCGGGAGCCTGATCCCGGACGAAATCTCCTGGGAGCACTGGAAGCTCGCGCTGGGCTTCAGCGTGGAACATGCGGATGGCCGCGTCACGCCGCCGCCGTTCCCGGTGCTGCTCTGGCTGTGGAACTCGGTGAAGGTGGCGACCATCACTGCGATCGGCATCGTGACGCTCTCCACCACCTGCGCTTACGCATTCGCCCGCATGCGCTTCCCGGGCAAAGCGACGCTGCTGAAAGGGATGCTGATTTTCCAGATGTTCCCGGCCGTACTGTCGCTGGTGGCGTTGTATGCCCTGTTTGACCGCCTGGGCCAGTACGTGCCGTTCATCGGCCTGAACACTCACGGCGGCGTGATCTTCGCCTATCTTGGCGGCATCGCCCTGCACGTGTGGACCATCAAAGGCTATTTCGAAACCATCGACGGTTCGCTGGAAGAAGCGGCGGCGCTGGATGGGGCGACACCGTGGCAGGCGTTCCGTCTGGTGCTGCTGCCGCTGTCGGTGCCGATTCTGGCGGTGGTGTTTATCCTGTCGTTTATCGCCGCCATCACCGAAGTCCCGGTCGCCTCACTGCTACTGCGCGATGTGAACAGCTACACCCTTGCCGTCGGTATGCAGCAGTACCTCAACCCGCAAAACTACCTGTGGGGCGACTTTGCCGCGGCGGCCGTCCTCTCTGCCATCCCGATTACCGTGGTGTTCCTGCTGGCCCAGCGCTGGCTGGTCAACGGCCTGACGGCGGGCGGTGTGAAAGGTTAAGTTTCATTTGTTATGCCACTGCAACCCTCAACTTTAGACGTATTGTATTGAACCAACTTGTGACTGTTATTCGGCGGCCTCCGGGCCGCCATTTTTTTTTATTCGCGTTTCAGCCGCTTCGAGTTGCACAGCCAGAGGGTGATCACCAGCAGCAGGATCGCCGCCGAGTAGATCAGCACGTCGAGCGGGGATTTATGATCGACGATGATCAGCCGCACAATGGCGGTGATGCCAATGTAGACAAAATAGCGCAGCGGGAAGTGAAAGCCGGACTGAAAGTACTTCACAATCAGGGCGATAAATTCAAAGTAGAGAAAGTAGACCACCAGGCCTTCCACCAGCGCGTATTTGCTGGTTTGCTCAGGGGCGAACAGCACATCCGCCAGATGCACCGTCTCTTTACCCAGAAAAACGACCAGGATCAGGCCAAGGCTCAGCAGACCGAGGTTCAGCACGGTCTGGAGTATCGTTGAGATAAACTCAACGCGCGGACGAGTCAGGGATGTCATACAGCACCTCATTCTCCAGGGCGAGGTTCCTGTATAACGCAAAAATGTGACGGGGATCTATATTTTTTGTTTATGTTTTGTCCAGATGAACATTCTTGCCGGGCGGCACTGCATTTGCCCGGCCTACAAAAACACTCTCGTAGGCCCGGTAAGCGCAGCGCCACCGGGCAAATAAGCATCAGCGGAAGTTAATGTTCTTATCGCTGGTCATATCATACAGCTGGAATTTACGTCCAAGCTGCTGACCGCCGTCGCGCGTCAGCGGCGTCCAGCCCACTGCCGCACGGCTGCGGGTTGGGCCTGATGAGAACAGATCCAGCGGAATCGACACGTACACCCCTTTGGTGAAGTCCCCTTCCCCGTACTCGTCTGGCGAAACGTTGGTGATGGTGGCATAGCCGCCCACCACCACGCCGCTGTCGAAGTGTCTGGAGATATCCAGCGTGCCGCCCTTATCACCCGCCAGATACTGGCCGACGCTGGCTTTCACCAGCACGTCCTGCGCGAACGACGGCGTCCAGTAGGCGGTCAGGTGGCCGGTTTTGACGCTGTAGTCGGTGAACTTCATCATGTCCTGCGCGCTGCGCCAGTCACGCTGTTTCACGTAGTTGGCATCAACCCCAAACGCCCAGTTGCTGTCGACAGGACGATAAAGCACTTCTGCCCCGGCGCCGCCGAACATGGTTTCCAGATAGCCACCGTAAACCTGGCCGTAGAAGCCGTTGCCGAAGTACTGGAAGTAGTTGGCCTGGAGGTTATTCACGTAGATATCGTTCTGCACATATTCGCGAACGCGGGTACGCACGCGCGGCAGTTTTGAATCGTTCGGCGGGTTGGTGTAGTTAAATTTGTCGTAGTTGTTAGCAATGTTGCCGAACAGACTACCGGTGGTCAACAGGTGGTCGGTCACCCACAGATCCGCCGTCGCCATCGCCCCCAGCTGATACATGTAGAAGTTTTCCGGCCCACCCACGGACTGGTTCAGCACCGGATCGATATGGAAATCGAAGCGGGATTTATCGATATACCAGCCCTGCTCGGTGCTCTCTGGCACCACCGGCTCAACGCGTTTTTGTACCAGCTCGGTTTCATGTCCCAGCGGTTCGCCTTCAAGATGACGCTTAAGGCTGGCAACATCGGTTTCGGTTGTGACCTGCGGCAGGTTGAGGCGGTTCTCCGTCACGCGGATCGTGCGGATCCCCTCCGGCAGATCGTTCATGACGATCCGGTTGGCGCGCTCGATCCCTTCGCGGGAGTCGCGGTATTTTACCTGCTCGCCGGTGACGTACAGCGTATCGCCTTTGGTCTGGATCTTTGGATCCGCCAGGCCCGCGTTATATTTCAGCAGCGTCAGCTGATTCGCTACCACGGAGTGCTGAATGATCGCATCCTGCGGCTCCGGCTGATATTTTGGCCGCGGGTTGTCATTGTAGTGCGGCCGCATGTCGTTAAAGTTAGTGCGCAGGGTAAAGCCAAACATTAGGGTATTACCGCGCTCATAGCTGAGGTTAACGTCGGCCCAGTCGGTGACGCGGTAAATGGCGCCGACGTTAAACTTGCTCTTTTGCTCAATTTTCCCGGCGAAGTCCTGCGAGTAGTCGTTTCCTTCGTACTCCAGCTTCAGACGTAACGGCTGCCACGGTGTTTGATACTCCACGCCGCCAAACAGCGAGGCCGGGCCGTGGAACATCTGGTCCCCGTTGATGGAGCCCGCTTTCTGGTAGCTGTTATCGCGGTAGCAGTATTTATCGCTGTAGGTACAGAACGGATTTTTGACGTTGCCGCTGGTGCCGAGATAGCCCCATCCCAGACCGAGTGAGAAATCAAACGGTCCCCAGGCTTTGCTGGCCACGATGTATTCCGCGTCAAACAGGCCGGTCCCGCCGATATCCTTCGCACCAACGGAGACCTGCGGCATCCAGTAGCTCTCTTCCCACAGGCGCAGCTTCACGTCGAAAGCTTTGTCTTTATAAGTCTGGTCGCCGGAGAAGGCATCCACGCTGCTGTACTGTTTTGTACGCACGTCGGTGTAGCGCAGCGTGGTCTCCAGCCAGGGGAACAGCTGCACGGACGCAGAGTAGTAACGGTACTGATCGTTATCACGATAGTTAAGGCTGATTTCCCCCTCGCGGGCCATACGCGCGGTTGGGGTTTGCAGTAAGCCCACGCCGCCAAAATCGGACTGCGACGGGCCGATGGGTGCCGGATACGTTTCTGCATGACAGGCGGCACTCACGCACAGTGCAAGCATGCTGTAGAGATAGGTTTTTTTCATTATTCCGGTATCCGCTGTATCAGGGAGCGAAGGATATCGGCATTAAGCCCGTCATACGCTTTCGTCCAGAAATGGTCGGCAAAACCGACAAAAATGATGCTGCCTGGCATAGGTTCGATATGGCGTTTATTCCAGTAAGCCACCGGCGCTTTCTGCGTATGCCCGTCCGGATAGACCACCCAGGCATAGCTGTTATCCGCTCCGCTGAGCAGACTTTGCTCGTCGAGATAGCTCGCCACGTCCCGGCCCGGCGTAAACGGCTTTTTGCCAGGGCTGCTGAGAAGCCCCATCACGGTGACGGTGGAAGGCTGAGCCGGAAGCCACAGGGTATAGTCCCCTTCCAGCGACGGATTGCCGTTTTCCGCAACGCGCACCTCATCCGGATCCAGATTCACCTTCTGGCGCCCCGTCACCTTAACCGCCTGAAGCTGTTGACGCAGGCTAGTAATGGCCGCGGCATCGTCGGTATCTTCCTGTTGTGCCAGCCCGCTCAGTCGGGCGAGCAGCGCCTGATGTTTTTGTTCCGCTACGATCGTCGCCTGACGCTCGCTGATCACCGCCCCGGTCCACCAGCTTTTCGCCAGCCTCGGCTGCCCCACCAGATCGAGCAGATGCCCGGCATTGGTTAAGGTTTTAGGTTTTTCGCTGTCCGGGGTGTAGACCTGTACCGTTCCCGCAGACCACGCCAGCGGCGAGGTCAGGCTGGCGAGAAGCGCAATGTGGATGAACATTTTCATGATTTCGCCGCCTTGATCAGGGTGGCCTTCACCGGGAAGAAACCGGCACCGAGATACTGTAAGGACTGGCGGATTTGCCCCTCTTCGTCCACCCAGAAGCGGTTATGCCAGGTGGCCTGATCGGTTGTCACTTCTTCATCCAGCACGCGCACCTGCGTTTCGTCGCTGCCCACTTTGATACTGTCCGTACCGTCCCAGCGGAAGGTGGAACGGGCCGTGGCGTAGCGCACCTGTTTATGCTCGGTCCAGCCCATCGTGCGCGTCCAGCTTGCGCCATCGACGATCTGATTCGGCTTGATGAGCGGATCTTCAGCCAGGTTGTTCACCTCAAGCAGGTTGTCGCCGCCGAGCAACGTTTTCACGATGCGGGAATGCTGCGTCACGATGGTGGCCTGATCCTGCGTCACCCATTTCTGCTGCCCGTTTTCATCGAAAGCGAGCACCACAAACAGTTGCGGACCATCGTTTAGCTGCATGTACTGGCTGGCATACGGCATGTTCTGAAGTTCGTCATCGGTCAGATGCACGCCCGGCGTGCCGAACATGCTGTCCCACAGTGAGTGGCCCAGCCCTTTGGTGGTAGCTGAGCACGCCTGCAACAGCAGGCAAATCAGGATGATTGCAGGTCGCTTCACGACTCTTCTCCGAAGGGGCGAAATAACCACACCGAAGTGTGGTTATGATTAAAACACCCGTTATTACTGGGTGCTGGTCGTCGTAGTGGTCGTGGTTCCGGTATTGGAGCCATCACCGCCACCGGTTGCCGCCAGCGCGACACCCACGGCTGAACTTACGGCGCTGGTGCTGGCTGCGGTAGAACTCCCCGCAGACGCAGACGTCGCTGCCGACCCTGCTGCTTCCCCGACCTGGACCGGAGCTGCATAGACAGACGTCGCCGCAAGCGCAGATATGGCAAAAATGCCATACAGTACTTTCTTCATAACAATTTCCCTTCAATGAATGAATGGAGATTTGCCCGAAAAGAAATTCAGGCGGATTCGAGTATACACAACTAAAGCAGTGGGTTTACCGTGGGGGTAAATAGGGATGAGGTTTTCAGACTAATGGTTAAAAATGGAAGAAAAAAAGAATAAAGGAAATATATAATCACTATAAATCAACAAGTTATAATATAAGAACATTAAAATATCACTCCGTATTTTCTTAAAATAAACCTCAGCAATTAACGGGGTTACCGTCTTTTTCGGATTAAACTCAGCTTCAGAATTTGAGATAACTAACAGACATCAGGAATTATCCGATAAAAAAATGCCGGCATATCGCCGGCATTGTTCATGACATATTTATTACGCACGCCAGGCTTTATAACGGTTAATCAGACCATTGGTGGAGCTGTCGTGGCTGTCGATCGCTTTATCGTCACCCAGCTCTGGCAGAATGCGGTTTGCCAGCTGTTTGCCCAGCTCAACGCCCCACTGGTCAAAGGTGAAGATGTTCAGAATAGCGCCCTGAGTGAAGATTTTGTGCTCGTAGAGGGCAATCAGCGCACCCAGGCTGAACGGCGTGATTTCGCGCAGCAGAATGGAGTTAGTTGGACGGTTGCCTTCGAACACTTTAAACGGCACAACGTGCTCCAGCGTAGCCGGATCTTTACCCTGGTCACGGTATTCCTGCTCAACCACCTCGCGGGATTTACCGAACGCCAGCGCTTCGGTCTGGGCGAAGAAGTTAGACAGCAGCTTCGGATGGTGGTCGGACAGCGGGTTGTGCGTGATCGCCGGGGCGATGAAATCGCACGGTACCATTTTGGTGCCCTGGTGGATCAGCTGGTAGAACGCGTGCTGACCGTTGGTGCCCGGCTCGCCCCAGATGATTGGGCCAGTCTGGTAATCCACCGCGTTGCCGTTACGGTCAACGTACTTGCCGTTGGATTCCATGTTGCCCTGCTGGAAGTAGGCCGCAAAGCGGTGCATGTACTGGTCGTACGGCAGAATCGCTTCGGTTTCAGCGCCGAAGAAGTTGTTGTACCAGATCCCGATCAGCGCCAGCAGCACCGGCAGGTTTTTCTCAGGCGCGGTGGTGGAGAAGTGTTTGTCCATCGCGTGCGCGCCGGAGAGCAGTTCAACGAAGTTGTCAAAGCCCACGGACAGGATGATGGACAGACCGATCGCAGACCACAGTGAGTAGCGGCCGCCCACCCAGTCCCAGAACTCAAACATGTTCGCGGTATCAATACCGAACTCACCCACCGCTTTACCGTTGGTGGACAGCGCCGCAAAGTGTTTCGCCACGTGCTTTTCGTCGCCCGCGGTTTTCAGGAACCAGTCGCGCGCGCTGTGGGCGTTGGTCATGGTTTCCTGAGTGGTGAAGGTTTTAGACGCCACCAGGAACAGCGTGGTTTCCGGGTTCACCTTTTTCAGCACTTCAGCGATGTGAGTCCCATCGACGTTGGACACGAAGTGCATGTTGAGGTGGTTTTTGTACGGGCGCAGCGCCTCGGTCACCATGAACGGGCCGAGGTCAGAGCCGCCGATACCGATGTTTACGACGTCGGTGATCGCTTTGCCGGTGTAGCCTTTCCAGCTACCTGAGATGATCGCTTCAGAGAAGGTTTTCATCTTTTCCAGCACCGCGTTCACTTCCGGCATCACATCTTTGCCGTCAACGATAATTGGCGTATTGCTACGGTTACGCAGGGCCACGTGCAGGACGGCACGGTCTTCGGTGCGGTTGATTTTCTCACCAGAGAACATGGATTTGATGGCATCTGCCAGCTCAGTCTCTTTCGCCAGATCTTGCAGCTTCGCCAGCGTCTCTTCGGTGATACGGTTCTTGGAGAAATCCACCAGCATCAGGTCATCGAAGGTGGCGGAAAACTTGCTGAAACGATCGGCATCTTTCGCGAACAGATCCGCGATAGTGACGTCTTTCATTTCATCAAAATGTTTCTGTAGTGCCTGCCATGCAGCGGTCTGCGTTGGGTTGATGTTTTTCATAGCAATACTCTTCTGATTTGAGAATTGTGACTGCGGTCGATTGTAGCGCCTGCAAATAAAAATTGTGATGGTTTTTATGCCATTGCCCTGGTCTGCATCAAACGCAGGTGAAAAGACCCGAAAAGTATAGCTGCTGTCGCGCCCTTCCGGCGTGGCGAAATGTTGGTCAAAAAGGGGGAAAAAGGAGCATAAAATATGGGCCTGTTATAAGTCCTGTTTCTGAGGGGTACCCCCCCATGAAAAATCCGCATAATCCCAGCATTGACAGGACCTCCCCCGCATTTTATTTATAGGGCCGTATTTTGCGCCTGCACCTGTTCTCGCTTCATTCTTGTGCCAAGGTCGCTCTATTCATTCCCTGACACGAGGTTGTTATGACGAGTTTTGTGGTCGCCAAGTTTGGCGGCACCAGTGTGGCAGACTACGATGCCATGAACCGCAGCGCCGATGTGGTGCTGGCCGATCCGAATACCCGCCTGGTGGTACTTTCCGCCTCAGCCGGCGTGACGAACCTGCTGGTTTCCCTGTCTGAAGGACTGGAAGCGACCGAGCGTTTCGTGAAGCTGGATGCACTGCGCAAAATTCAGTTCGACATTCTCGAGCGTCTGCAAAACCCGAACGTCATTCGTGAGGAAGTGGAACGCCTGCTGGAAAATATCACCACCCTGGCTGAAGCCGCGTCGCTGGCCACCTCCAGCGCACTGACCGATGAACTGGTCAGCCACGGCGAACTGATGTCCACCCTGCTGTTCGTTGAGATCATGCGCGAGCGCAATATTCAGGCGCAGTGGTTCGACGTGCGTAAAGTGATGCGCACCAGCGACCGCTTTGGCCGCGCCGAGCCGGACGTGGAAGCCCTGGCTGAGCTGACTAACCAGCAGCTTGCCCCGCGCCTGGATGAAGGCATAGTGATCACCCAGGGCTTTATCGGCAGCGAAGCCAAAGGGCGCACAACCACGCTGGGCCGTGGCGGTAGCGACTACACCGCCGCCCTGCTGGGTGAAGCCCTGCACGCCACCCGCGTGGATATCTGGACGGACGTGCCGGGTATCTACACCACCGACCCGCGCGTGGTCTCTGCGGCAAAACGTATTGACGTGATCGCCTTTGAAGAAGCGGCTGAAATGGCGACTTTCGGCGCGAAAGTGCTGCACCCGGCCACGCTGCTGCCCGCCGTGCGCAGCGACATTCCGGTCTTCGTTGGCTCCAGTAAAGATCCAAAGGCGGGCGGGACGCTGGTCTGCAAGAAAACCGAGAACCCACCGCTGTTCCGCGCGCTGGCCCTGCGTCGTAAGCAGACGCTGGTTACCCTGCACAGCCATAATATGCTGCACTCCCGTGGATTTCTGGCGGAAGTGTTTGGCATCCTGGCGCGCCACAATATCTCCGTGGACCTGATCACCACGTCAGAAGTCAGCATCGCGCTGACGCTCGAC
The DNA here is from genome assembly GCF_014982105.1 of Enterobacter cloacae complex sp. P18RS. NCBI lineage: Bacteria > Pseudomonadati > Pseudomonadota > Gammaproteobacteria > Enterobacterales > Enterobacteriaceae > Enterobacter > Enterobacter cloacae complex sp. P18RS. Next base: position 95,111 of record NZ_JADCKV010000019.1, read on the forward strand.
ACCACCGGCTCCACCTCTACCGGCGACACCCTGCTGACGCAGTCGCTGCTGATTGAGCTTTCCGAGTTGTGCCGCGTGGAGGTGGAAGAAGATCTGGCGCTGGTTGCCATCATCGGTAATAAGCTGTCGCGCGCCTGTGGCGTGGGCAAAGAGGTGTTCGGCGTGCTCGACCCGTTCAATATCCGCATGATTTGCTACGGCGCGTCCAGCTACAACCTCTGCTTCCTGGTCCCTGCCGATCAGGCCGAGCAGGTCGTGCAGAAACTTCATCAGAATTTGTTTGAATAAAATTCGTTAGCACGATAAACAATATCAATAAGCCGGGCACAGACCCGGCTTTTTTATAACAAAACAACACGACAATACTGCAAGGAATTCACTATGCTCTCCGCTATCACCCGGCTGTTCCCGTTATGGGCGCTGCTGCTCTCTGTACTCGCGTATTACACTCCTGCCACGTTCACGGGCATTGGTCCGTGGGTCACCACGCTGCTGATGCTGATTATGTTCGGCATGGGCGTGCATCTGAAAATTGACGATTTCAAACGCGTGCTGTCTCGCCCGGCGCCGGTTGCCGCAGGGATTTTCCTGCACTACCTGGTGATGCCGCTCGCGGCATGGCTGCTGGCGATGGCCTTTAAGATGCCGCCCGACCTTTCCGCCGGGATGGTGCTGGTGGGGAGCGTCGCCAGCGGTACGGCATCTAACGTCATGATCTATCTGGCGAAAGGCGACGTGGCGCTTTCCGTCACCATCTCGTCCGTTTCCACGCTGGTGGGCGTGATTGCCACGCCTCTGTTAACCCGCCTGTACGTCGACGCGCATATCCAGGTGGACGTGATGGGCATGCTGCTCAGCATCCTGCAAATCGTGGTGATCCCGATTGCGCTGGGGCTGGTGATCCACCATCTCTTCCCGCGGGTGGTGAAAGCGGTTGAGCCGTATCTGCCCGCGTTTTCGATGGTCTGCATTCTGGCCATTATCAGCGCCGTGGTAGCCGGTTCCGCATCGCACATTGCTTCGGTGGGCTTTGTGGTGATCGTCGCGGTTGTGCTGCATAACACTATTGGTCTGCTGGGCGGTTACTGGGGCGGAAAGCTGTTTGGCTTTGACGAATCCACCTGCCGCACGCTGGCGATCGAAGTGGGGATGCAGAACTCCGGCCTGGCAGCGGCGCTGGGTAAAATTTACTTCTCACCGCTGGCAGCGCTACCGGGGGCGCTGTTCTCTGTCTGGCACAACCTGTCCGGTTCGCTGTTAGCTGGATACTGGTCCGGTAAGCCGATTGATGACCAACCGAAAAAAGATGCGGTGAAACAGGGTTAATTGACCCGGCTTGCTTTACACTGAAGCCTCCCCATCAGGAGGCTTCAGCAATGGCTACACCACGTTTGACCCAGAAAGACATGACCGAAGCCGAGCAGCGCGAACTGAAAACGCTACTCGACCGCGCCCGTATCGCGCATGGCCGCACGCTGACGAACGCCGAAACCAATCAGGTTAAAAAAGAGTACATCGATAAACTGATGGCGCAACGTGATGCCGCGGCGAAAAAAGCCCGCAAGCTGAAAAAAGAGCAGGCTTATAAACCCGATGCAGAGGCGACTTTTTCCTGGTCCGCCAGCACATCAACCCGTGGAAGGCGCTAATCAGCGCCCTTTCTTTTTGCGCCCCGGCTGGGTAAAGCGTTTTCCGTTGCCCGGCTTGCCCCGCCCTTTCTCTTCCGCCTGCGGTGCCTTCACCACCGGACGCTTAATCGCCTGCGTTTTCGGTTTGGCTTTAGCTTTCGGCTTCGCTTCGGACGAGGAGTTCTCGATAAGTTTGAACAGCTCGATCAGCTCGTCATCCGTTAAGTCACGCCACTCGCCCAGCGGGATCCCGGACAGGCTGACGTTCATGATGCGCGTGCGTTCCAGCTTCGTCACTTCATAACCGAAGTACTCGCACATGCGGCGGATCTGGCGGTTCAGGCCCTGCACCAGCGTGATACGAAACGCAAACGGCGCCTCTTTTCTGACTTTACACTTCTTCGTCACGGTGCCCAGAATCGGCACGCCTGCGCCCATTCCCCGGATGAACTCGTCCGTGACCGGCTTGTTCACCGTAACAATGTACTCTTTCTCGTGGTCGTTACCGGCACGCAGAATTTTGTTCACCAGATCGCCGTGATTAGTCAGGAAAATTAACCCCTGAGAGTCCTTATCCAGGCGACCAATCGGGAAAATACGGCTGCTGTGGTTCACGAAATCAACGATGTTGTCCCGTTCACCGTCTTCCGTGGTGCTGACAATCCCAACCGGTTTATTCAACGCGATAAACACCAGGTCTTCAGCATCACGCGGTTCGATGACCTGACCATTCACTTTCACCACATCGCCAGGCACCACCTGGTCACCGATGGTGGCGCGCTTGCCGTTAAGAAACACGTTACCTTGTTCAATGTAACGGTCAGCCTCGCGACGTGAGCAGATCCCGCTCTCGCTAATGTATTTGTTTAATCGGGTTGATTGAGTTGGCAGCATAGTTTCTCCTGTGAAGGGCGAAATATACCTTACCTTGCGCCTGACAAAAAAGTCCTAGTAACCGCTGATCAGAAAATCGAGTGCATCCCGCAATGAAGCACTGCTGTTAGTAAGATCGGCAACGCGTTCACCTAACTCTTTTGAAGAGATGCCTGACAGCATATGCATCATGACAACGCAGGACTTACCCGCGATTTCAACGACAGGGCACACTTTCGCAGGCGGACGAATGCCGCCCAACTGGCTTAATTCAACGGCGGGAGCAACCAGTACATGTTTCATCACATTAGCAACAGGGTGCTGCATATTAATAAGCCATGGATATGCTTTTTTCCCATTACCTTCATTCGCATAAGCAAAATATTGCTCCATCAGAATGACCTCTGAAAGTCACTAAAGGAGCCGTTTTCATCAACCCACTGGTTAATGGCCTCTATAGACGCTTTATTTTCTGCTAACCACTCTGCGCGCTGATGCGCACGAAACTGCTCCTGTAGAGCGGCCGTGAGTACAGCAGAGAGATTGAGCTTAAGACGTCGCGCTTCTTCAAGAATTTCTGGTGCTAACGAAACATTGACTGATTTTTTAATGCCATTAGTAGTGCGCATGATACCCCCCCATTGGAATGCGCATGAATTGGCGAAGTGTAGCGTAATAAACGAGCATTTTCTATTCCCTTAAAAATGTAAGGCCTTAAGAATGAATTGCTCTTTAGAAGGTGTCACGCCTCACAAAAGGGTTTTGCGAGGCGCTTTCAGATATTAATACTCATCCCGCTCATCGTCTTCATCCGGCTGCTCCATCACGCTGTACGCCACCGCACAGAACAACGAGTTGAGGCGCTTCATATCCCCCAGCAGCCCCAGGTGCAGGGAGCTGGTCTCGATACTCTGCACGTTCTGCTGGTGCAGACGCTCAACGTGGGCGTGTGAGTAGCGGCGATTAAGGATGCGGAAACGATGCTTATTGCGGCGCAGGCGGCGCGCGCTCGGCACGTCGCTGGAGAAGAAGACCGACATCGCCAACTTCAGGTTGCTGACCAGCTGTTCGTGCAGCGCTTCCAGCTCTTTCAGCCCTTCAACAGAAAACGCCCGGCGTGCGGCCAGGGATTTGTCTGCGATTTCACTGCCCATACGCTCGACAATATCCGAAGCCTGCTCCAGGTTAAGCGACATCTCGATGATTTCCGCCCAGCGGCGCGACTCCTCTTCCGCCAGCTCGTCCTGGGGGATCCTCGCCAGATAGAGCTTGATGGCGGTATAGAGCACGTTGATATCGTCCGCCAGCCTGCGCAGCTCTTTCTCTTCGCGCGGCTCGCCGTGCATCACCTTTTGCAGCCCTTCCAGCATGGTTTCCATCGCGTCGCCCATGCGCAGCGTTTCGCGGGCGGCATTGGCGATTGCCAGCGCAGGAGTATCCAGCACCGAGGTGTCCAGATGCTTCGGTTTAAGGCGCGCGTCCAGCTCCGGTTCATCACGAATAAGCCGCTCGCAGAAGCGGGCCATCGGCGCGGCAAACGGCACCATCGCCAGACAGCGCACCAGGTTGTAGAAGACGTGGAAGTAGATCACCAGCTCCGCTTTCGGCAGAGAGAGATTATCCATCAGGTTCGCCAGCGGGTGCACAAACGGCAGAATGATCAGGCTACCCACCAGCTTAAACAGTAAACTCCCCAGCGCCACCCGGCGGGCGGCAGCGTTGGCGGCGCTGTTGTTGAGCATCGCCAGCAGGCCAGAGCCGAGGTTGGCACCGATCACCAGGCACAGCGCCACCGGGAAGGAAATTACCCCTGCGGCGGTTAAGGTCGCCGTCAGGAGGACCGCTGCCAGGCTGGAGTAGCTGACGATGGCAAATACCGCGCCGATCAGCGCATCCAGCATAATGTCGCCGGTTAACGAGGCGAAGATAACCTGCACACCGTTGGCCTGGGTGATCGGCGTGACAGCCTGCACAATCAGCTCCAGTGCCAGCAGGATCAGCCCGAGGCCAATACCGACGCGGCCAAGCTGCCCGGCACGGCTTTGCTTACGGCCGAGGAAAAAAATGACGCCGATAAAAATCAGCAGTGGCGACAGCCAGGAGAGATCGAACGTCAGGATACGCGCCATCAGCGCGGTACCGACGTCGGCGCCAAGGACAATCACCAGCGCCGGGGCGAGCGCCACCAGATCCTGCGCCACGAACGAGGTGACGAGCATGGTGGTGGCGTTGCTGCTTTGCACCAGCGCCGTGACGCCAATACCCGCGCAGAAGGCGAGCGGCTTCTTCTCAACGCTGCCGCTGAGAACGGTACGTAAACGTGCGCCAAACACACGCATCACGCCGGTACGAACGATATGGGTGCCCCATACCAGCAGTGCGACTGCGGAGAGCAGGTGTAACAACGTCAACACGGTAGGCATTCCTCCTTATCGTTATTCGTTTTCCTGAGGTTCAGTATAAGGGTTTAAACGTAAGAAAGAGACAAGGCACCATAGCGGTGCCCTGTTTGTTGTAAGGAAAAGTGACGTTAGTCTGCGTCGTAGCCCAAATTCGGCGCCAGCCAGCGTTCCACCTCTGACACGCTCATGCCTTTACGCAGGGCGTAATCCTCAATCTGATCGCGCTGAAGCTGTGCCACGGCGAAGTACTTGCTGTCCGGATGGCTGAAGTACCAGCCAGAAACGGACGCGCCCGGCCACATGGCGAACGACTCGGTGAGCTTCATGCCGGTATGCGCTTCGACGTCCAGCAACTTCCAGATAGTGCCCTTCTCGGTGTGTTCCGGGCAGGCCGGATACCCCGGCGCCGGACGAATGCCCTGGTAGTTTTCGCGGATTAGCTCCTCGTTGCTGAGGTTCTCATTCGCCGCGTAGCCCCAGTGCACCTTACGTACGCGTTCATGCAGATATTCAGCGAAGGCTTCCGCCAGACGGTCGGCGATCGCTTTCACCATGATTTTGTTGTAATCATCGTGCTGCGCGTCGTACGCATCCGCCAGCGCGTCTTCTTCCAGACCACCGGTTACGGCAAAGGCGCCGATATAGTCGGCTTTACCGGAGAGTTTCGGTGCGACGAAATCCGCCAGGCAGTAGTTGGCAAAGCCCACTTTCTCGGTTTGCTGGCGCAGGTGGTGGCTCACGGCCAGCACGTGGGTGCGGGTTTCATCGCGGTAGATTTCCACGTCGTCGCCCACGCGGTTCGCCGGGAACAGCCCCACCACGCCGCGCGGGTTGAGGGCTTTCTCTGCGCTCAGCCTGTCGAGCATGTCGTTAGCATCTTTAAACAGGCGCTTCGCCTCTTCGCCCACCACCTCATCTTCAAGAATGCGCGGATATTTGCCCGCCAGCGACCAGGTCATGAAGAACGGCGTCCAGTCGATGTAGTTACGCAGCGTTTCGATGCTGGCCGTCACGTCCTGCACGCCCAGACGGTGTGCGACCGGCGGCGTATAGCTGGACCAGTCGAACGCCAGATCGTTATCGCGCGCCGCCTGAAGCGAAACCGGCGGCGTGCGCGGTTTCTTACGTCCATGCTGAATGCGGACGGTTTCATACTCTTTGCGGGTGCGGGCGACAAAGTCATCGCGCTGGGTGTCGGACAGCAGCGCGGAGACCACGCCCACGGTGCGCGAGGCGTTTTGGACATACACCGTCGGCCCACTGTAGTTCTGCTCGATTTTCACCGCCGTGTGGGCTTTCGAGGTGGTTGCCCCGCCAATCAGCAGCGGAATGGTAAAGCCCTGGCGCTCCATCTCTTTTGCCACGTTGACCATTTCGTCCAGCGAAGGCGTAATCAGCCCGGAAAGACCAATCAGATCCGCATTCACCTCACGCGCGGTCCTGAGGATTTTATCCGCCGGGACCATCACGCCAAGATCGATAATTTCGTAGTTATTACACTGCAACACCACGCCAACGATGTTTTTGCCGATGTCGTGTACGTCGCCCTTCACGGTGGCGATGACCATTTTACCGTTACTGGAGCCCTTCTCTTTGCTGGCTTCGATAAAGGGTTCCAGATACGCCACTGCCTGCTTCATGACGCGGGCGGATTTCACCACCTGCGGCAGGAACATTTTGCCCTCGCCGAACAGATCGCCGACCACGTTCATGCCGTCCATCAGCGGCCCTTCGATCACTTCAATCGGACGGGCGGCCTGCTGACGCGCTTCCTCGGTATCCTGCTCGATAAACTCGGTAATGCCTTTTACCAGCGAGTATTCCAGACGCTTATTCACATCCCAGGAGCGCCATTCGGCCTGTTGAACGTTGGCTGATTCGTCAGATTTACTGCCGCGGTATTTTTCCGCCAGATCCAGCATGCGTTCGGTGGCGTCGTCACGACGATTGAGGATCACGTCTTCTACGGCGTCGCGCAGCTCGGCTGGCAGATCGTCGTAAATTGCCAGCTGGCCGGCGTTGACGATCCCCATGTCCATCCCGTTGCGGATGGCGTAGTAGAGGAATACGGCGTGGATCGCCTCACGCACCGGGTCGTTGCCGCGGAACGAGAACGACACGTTTGACACGCCGCCGGAGATCAGCGCATGCGGTAGCTCGCGTTTAATGTCTTCACACGCGCCGATAAAGTCCTGGGCGTAGTTGTTGTGCTCTTCGATGCCGGTCGCGACGGCGAAGATGTTCGGGTCGAAGATGATGTCTTCCGGCGGGAAGCCCACCTCTTCGGTCAAAATTTTGTACGCGCGGCGGCAAATCTCAATCTTGCGCTCGTGGGTATCGGCCTGGCCCACTTCATCGAAGGCCATCACCACCACGGCGGCTCCGTAGCGACGGACCAGCTTCGCGTGGTGGATAAAGGTATCGACGCCCTCTTTCATCGAGATGGAGTTAACGATGCCTTTGCCCTGAATGCACTTCAGCCCTTTTTCGATGACTTCCCATTTGGAAGAGTCAATCATGATCGGCACGCGGGCGATATCCGGCTCACCGGCAATCAGGTTGAGGAAACGCACCATTGCCGCTTCGGCATCAAGCATCCCCTCGTCCATGTTGATATCGATAATCTGCGCGCCGCTTTCCACCTGCTGGCGAGCAACGTCCAGCGCTTCGCTGTACTTCTCTTCTTTGATCAGGCGCTTGAACTTCGCAGAACCGGTAACGTTAGTACGTTCACCCACGTTCACAAACAGGCTGTCGTCGCCGATGGTCAACGGCTCCAGGCCGGACAGACGACAGGCTACCGGAAGCTCGGGTAGCTTGCGCGGTGGAAGCCCGGCGACGGCGCGGCTCATGGCGGCGATATGCTCAGGCGTGGTGCCGCAGCAGCCGCCGACGATGTTGAGGAAACCAGATTCGGCCCATTCGCGGATTTGCGCCGCCATGGTGTCGGCATCCAGATCGTACTCACCAAACGCGTTCGGCAGACCGGCGTTCGGGTGGGCGGTGACGTAGCACTCTGCGATGCGCGAAAGCTCCTGCACGTACTGGCGTAGCTCGTCCGGCCCCAGCGCGCAGTTCAGGCCGAAGGAGAGCGCTTCGGCGTGGCGCAGGGAGTTATAAAACGCTTCGGTTGTCTGGCCGGAAAGCGTGCGCCCCGAGGCGTCGGTGATGGTGCCGGAAATCATGATCGGCAGGTCGACGCCCAGCGCCTCGAACTCCTCTTTCACCGCGTAAATTGCCGCTTTGGCGTTGAGGGTGTCGAATACGGTTTCAATCAGGATCAGGTCGGAGCCGCCTTCCACCAGCGCTTTAGTGGACTCACGATACGCGGCCACCAGCTGGTCAAAGGTGATGTTCCGAAACGCCGGGTCGTTGACGTCCGGAGAAATCGACGCGGTGCGGTTGGTTGGGCCCAGCACCCCGGCTACGTAGCGCGGCTTGTCCGGCGTACGGGCCGTCCATTCGTCGGCGCAGGCGCGCGCCAGCTTCGCCGCTTCAAAGTTGATCTCCGCCGACAGGGATTCCATCTGGTAATCCGCCATGGCGATGGTTGTCGAGTTGAAGGTGTTGGTTTCAACAATATCCGCACCCGCTTCGAAGTAAGCGTTGTGGATATCCCTGATAACAGACGGTTTGCTTAACACCAGCAGGTCATTGTTCCCTTTCAGGTCACAAGGCCAGTCGGCAAAGCGCTCGCCGCGGAAATCGTCTTCACTCAGACGATAGCCCTGGATCATGGTGCCCATGCCGCCGTCCAGCACCAGAATTCGTTCATTTAACTGCGCACGCAGTTGCTCTACTTTGCTGCTCACACTTGCTCCCGACAACGCTCAACAAGGCCAAAAGGCTGCGTTCCATACTGGCATAATCTCGCAGGGTCGAAAAGTCACACAGCGGTAACATGAGACATGTTCACTATCACTCCTCCGATCAGTCAGGAAAGCGGTTGCAAAACCACCAAATAAAACGAAAATGATTTCCACGATACAGAAAAAGGAGTTCGTCATGGTTACGACCGTTCCCGCTAAACGCGGCAGAAAACCTGCTGCAACCACCGCTGCACAACCTGGCGGACAGGTTCAATCCCTGACGCGCGGCCTGAAGCTGCTGGAATGGATAGCCGAATCGCATGGTAGCGTGGCCCTGACGGAGCTGGCGCAGCAGGCTGGCCTGCCGAACTCCACCACGCACCGTCTGCTGACCACCATGCAGCAGCTGGGCTTCGTGCGTCAGGTGGGCGAGCTGGGACACTGGGCGGTGGGGGCGCATGCGTTTATTGTCGGCAGCAGCTTCCTGCAAAGCCGTAACCTGCTGGCGATTGTCCACCCGATTTTGCGCAAACTGATGGAGGAGTCCGGCGAGACGGTAAACCTGGCCGTGCTGGATCAGAGCGATCACCAGGCGATTATCATCGACCAGGTGCAGTGCACGCAGCTGATGCGCATGTCCGCGCCGATTGGCGGCAAGCTGCCGATGCACGCCTCTGGCGCAGGGAAAGCGTTTCTCTCGCAGCTGAGCGAAGAGCAGGTAACGGGTCTGCTGCACCGTAAAGGTCTGCACGCCTACACCCACGCCACGCTGGTGTCGCCGGTGCATCTGAAAGAAGATCTGGCCCTGACCCGCAAGCGCGGCTATTCGTTTGATGACGAAGAACATGCCCTGGGCCTGCGCTGCCTCGCGTCCTGTATATTCGACGAGCATCGCGAGCCGTTTGCGGCCATTTCCATTTCCGGGCCTATTTCACGCATGACCGACGATCGCGTCACCGAGCTGGGCGCGCTGGTGATTAAGGCCGCGAAAGAGGTCACGCTGGCGTATGGTGGGATTCGTTAAACGTGCATTGCCGCCTGATGCCCTCACCCCGGCCCACTCCCACAGGGAGAGGGAGAAAAGCGGATGCAAAACCGCTGCTTACGGCGGTAAGCGTAGACATCTTCCACGTGCCCATTTTTGATCCGCGTTTGCAGCCCGCGCCAGTAGCTGGCGCGGAACAGATCGGCATGCATCTCTTCAAATAACGGCCCGATACGCGGGTCAGCACAAAGCCAGTGGCGAAACTCCTCCGGAAACACATCGCCCGGCGATACGCTGTACCACGGCTCGCTGGACAGTTCATCTTCCGGGTAGCGCGGCGGCGGGATATCGCGGAAGTTCACCTCGGTCATGTAGCAAATTTCATCGTAATCGTAGAACACCACCCGCCCGTGACGGGTGACGCCGAAGTTTTTAAACAGCATGTCGCCGGGGAAAATATTGGCGGCGGCGAGCTGGCGAATCGCATTGCCGTACTCTTCAATGGCGTCTCGTAAAGCCTGGCCTTCGGACTGCTCCAGCCAGATATTTAGCGGCACCATCCGGCGCTCGATATAGAGATGGCTAATCGCAATCTTATCGCCAAGATCGGTAATTTTCGTCGGCGCTTCCTGCATTAGCAGTGACATCAGCGCCGGATCGATCTGCTGCTTATCCAGCACAAAGTTTTCAAATTCCTGGGTATCCGCCATGCGCCCGACGCGATCGTGCTCTTTAACCAGCTGATAGCAGGCACGAACGTGCGCGGCGCTCATCTCCTTCTGCGGGGCGAATTTATCCTTAATCACCTTAAACACGCGGTCGAAGCCCGGCAGTGTGAAAACCAGCATCACCATGCCGCGAATGCCTGGCGCTTCGATAAACTGCTCATCAGCCGTGGTGACATAACGCAGATATTCCCGATAGCTTTCCGTTTTGGCATGCTTCTGACAGCCAATCGCCATATACAGCTCGGCGGTGGTTTTGCCCGGCAGGATCTCGCGCAGCCACTCCACCAGGGCGGCAGGCAGTGGGGCATAGACCATGAAATAGGAGCGGGCGAAGCCAAATACGATACTGGCCTCAGCGCTGGTAGTCAGGCAGGTATCGACAAACAGTTCGCCGTCGTCGGTACGGTGAATGGGCAGCAGAAACGGCACGATGGCTGTCGGCGTAACCAGTTTGCCCACCAGCCAGGCGGCCTTATTCCGGTAGAAAAGCTCGTTGGCAACCTGCAAATGGCTGCGGCTGAGCACCTCCTCGCCGAAGGTTTCACTGAGATATGCGTGGATATAGCCGATATCCCGGGGTTTATTCTCCCACGGCAGGCGCAGCGGCAAATCCGTTAAGACGCGGTGCAGGAGCTTTTCCCAGCCGCGATCGGGAAAGAAGTCTTTCGCCAGCGGACGCGGAATGGTACGGAAGCGGCGCTCCGGCTGGGAGCTGAAGATAAATAACCGCTCAGGAGATAATGAGCGGTGGTCAAATAACCGGCAATAGACGGAGTTAAAAAAGCTCTCCGCAATCTCGAAGCGCGGGTAGTCGGGTAACAGATGGGTGTAGTGCTCTTTCACGCGCAGTAAAAATTCCGCATCCGGGTTTTTACCGTCGGTAATACAGCGCAGCTGTTCCACCACCAGACCTACGTGGTGATCATAAAGATGGATACGCTGCTTCATGGCCTGCTGAACCGCATGCCAGTCGGCGTGTTCGAAACGCTGTTGCGCGCCGGAGGTGACTTCCAGAAAGCGGCCATACTGGGCATCGAAGCCCTGCAAAATAGTTTGGGCAATCAGTAATTCCAGACCACGCGACATATATTCCCCCTCACCCCAACCCTCTCCCCGAGGGGGGAGAGGGGGAAAAGATTAGAACTGTGCTTCTTCCGTCGAGCCCGTTAATGCCGTGACGGAGGAGGCCCCGCCCTGAATAATCGTGGTCACATTATCGAAGTAGCCGGTTCCCACTTCCTGCTGGTGCGAAACGAAGGTATATCCTTCTTTGCCCGCCGCAAATTCTGGCTGCTGTACCTTCTCAACATAGTGTTTCATGCCTTCGCCCTGCGCGTAGGCGTGCGCCAGGTCGAACATGTTGAACCACATGCTGTGGATACCCGCCAGAGTGATGAACTGGTACTTGTAGCCCATATCTGACAATTGCTGCTGGAAGCTGGCGATGGTCGTATCGTCCAGATTCTTTTGCCAGTTGAAGGACGGCGAACAGTTATAGGCCAGCAGCTTGCCCGGATACTTCGCATGAATCGCATCGGCAAAGCGCTTCGCCAGCGCCAGATCCGGCGTGGAGGTTTCACACCAGACCAGGTCGGCGTAAGGGGCATACGCCAGGCCGCGGCTGATCGCCTGTTCAATACCGGCATGTGTGCGATAGAACCCTTCGCTGGTACGTTCGCCGGTAATGAATTCGCTGTCATACGGGTCGCAGTCAGAGGTGATCAGGTCCGCCGCGTCAGCATCGGTACGGGCAATCACCAGCGTCGGCACGCCGAGCACGTCAGCAGCCAGACGCGCGGCAACCAGCTTCTGGATCGCTTCCTGGGTTGGCACCAGCACTTTCCCGCCCATATGCCCGCACTTCTTCACCGACGCCAGCTGATCTTCAAAGTGAACGGCCGCTGCACCGGCCTCAATCATGGATTTCATCAGCTCAAAGGCGTTCAGCACGCCGCCGAAACCGGCTTCCGCATCGGCGACGATCGGCAGGAAATAGTCGATAAAACGCGGATCGTGGGGTTCGATACCCGCAGCCCACTGGATCTGATCCGCACGGCGGAAGGTATTGTTGATCCGATCTACTACTGACGGCACCGAGTTCGCCGGATAAAGAGATTGATCCGGATACATGCTGGAGGCAAGGTTAGCATCCGCCGCGACCTGCCAGCCGGAAAGATAGATAGCCTCAATGCCAGCCTTCGCCTGCTGCAATGCCTGACCGCCAGTCAGTGCGCCGAGGCTGTTGATATAGCCTTTTTTGGACCCCCCATGCAGCAGATCCCACATTTTCGCCGCGCCGTTCTGCGCCAGCGTACATTCCGGGTTAACCGAGCCGCGTAACTTCACCACTTCCTCTGCGCTGTACGGACGGCGAATGCCTTCCCAGCGCGGTTGGGTCCACTCTTTTTGTAACTCTTCGATCTGTTGGGTACGGGTTTTCATGTGCAGATGCTCCATATTGTTATGTGGTGAATTACGCCAGGAAGCGGTAGCCCGGCAGGGTCAGGAAGTCGATTAAGTCATCAGAGGTGGTGATTTGCTCCATCAGACGTGCTGCATCGTCAAAACGCCCGCTGCTGAAGCGGTGTTCGCCCAGTTCGTCCTGGATGACCCGCATCTCTTCGGCCAGCATCTGACGAAACAGGGCTTTGGTTACCGGTTTGCCGTTGCTGAGCGTTTTTTGATGATGGATCCACTGCCAGATGGAGGTACGTGAAATTTCCGCCGTGGCGGCATCTTCCATCAGGCCGTAGATCGGCACGCAGCCATTGCCTGAGATCCATGCCTCTATGTACTGCACGGCGACGCGAATGTTGGCGCGCATCCCCTCTTCCGTGCGTTCGCCCGCACACGGCGCCAGCAATTGTTCTTCTGCGATTGGCGCATCGTCTTCACGGGTGACAAACAGCTGGTTTTTGTTGTCGCCGAGTACGCGGTTAAAGACCTCCATCGCCGTATCGGCCAGACCAGGGTGGGCAATCCACGTCCCGTCGTGGCCATTACGGGCTTCCAGCTCTTTATCGGCTTTCACCTTGTTGAGCACCTGATTGTTACGCTCTGCATCTTTGCTCGGGATAAACGCCGCCATACCTCCCATCGCAAAGGCGCCGCGTTTGTGGCAGGTCTTAATCAGCAGGCGCGAGTAGGCGCTGAGGAACGGTTTATCCATGGTGACAACCTGACGATCCGGCAATACCCGGTCGGCATGGTTTTTCAGCGTCTTGATATAGCTGAAGATGTAATCCCAGCGTCCGCAGTTCAGGCCCACAATATGGTCACGCAGCGCATGGAGGATCTCATGCATCTGGAATACGGCAGGCAGGGTTTCAATCAGCAGCGTGGCCTTAATGGTGCCGCGCGGCAGGCCAAAGCGGTCTTCTGCGTAGCTGAAAACTTCACTCCACCACGCCGCTTCCTGCCAGGACTGGGTTTTCGGCAGATAGAAATAGGGGCCGCTGCCTTTCGCCAGCAGGTTTTTATGGTTGTGGAAGAAGTACAGCGCAAAGTCGAACAGGCTGCCCGGAATCGCTTCTCCGCGCCAGGTAACGTGTTTTTCTGGCAAATGCAGACCGCGTACGCGACAGATCAGCACCGCCGGATTCGGTTTGAGCTGGTAAATTTTACCGGCTTCGTTGGTATAGCTGATGGTGCCGTTGACGGCGTCGCGCAGGTTGATCTGCCCGTCGATAACTTTCTGCCAGTCCGGCGCGAGGGAATCTTCAAAGTCCGCCATAAATACTTTGACGTTGGCATTCATGGCGTTGATCACCATTTTGCGCTCTACCGGACCGGTGATCTCTACGCGACGATCCTGTAAATCTTCAGGGATTCCGCGAATTTTCCATTCACCATGACGAATGGAAGCGGTTTCCGAAATAAATCCTGGCAACGTGCCGTTATCGATCTCCTGCTGTTGATGAATGCTTGCCGCCAGCAGTTTATTACGCTGTGGCGTAAAGCGCGTCACCAGTTCAGTCAGAAACTCTACCGCTTCTGCCGTCAAAACTTGCTGTTCTTGCTCACCATTCGGCTGGGTAAAGGTCAGTTCATCGACCGTTGTCGCCTGTTGAGTCATCGTTCTGCTCCTCATCAAAGATCCAAAATCACGCCCCCGATGCGAGCGAAAGATCGTTGTGTAGTTTTCGCTCAGCAGAATTAAGACTATCTATAATTTTTCCAAAATCAAAAACTATTTCCATTTTAATTTATATCTGATTGCAACTGCATGATTAATATGGAATTAAAGTTTTCTTCGAGGTTGAGTTGGATTTCGGAAATAAAAAAGGCACCCGAAGGTGCCTGATCTGAATAGCTGAAACGCTTTAGGATCGTTTAATGCAGACGATTACTCCAGCGTCGGATTCATGTGTCGCAGATCGTACGGCGTAATCTGGTAGACGTAATAGTTGAGCCAGTTGGTAAACAGCAAATTTCCGTGGCTACGCCAGGTTGCCCGAGGCGTGTTTTGCGGATCATTTTTCGGGAAATAGTTGTACGGGACATCCGGATTCAGACCCGCTTCAACGTCACGAAAATACTCTGACGCGAGGGTATGCGGATCGTACTCAGGATGGCCGGTAACGAACGCGATGCGTTTGTCTTTACTGGCGAACAGGTAGGCATCGCCGTCTTCCGTTTCGGCCAGGATTTCCAGGTCGGTGTAATCGCGGATCAGCTGTGCCGGAAAATCGGCGTAGCGAGAATGCGGGGCCAGGAAAGTGTCATCGAAACCACGCGTCAGCAGCGCATGCGGATGAAGAATGTGGTGTTCGTATACGCCAGAAAGTTTGTCGCTGCGGGTTTGCTTGGGAATGCCATAGAGGATATTCAGCGCGGCCTGTACCGCCCAACAGACAAACAAGGTGGACGTGACGTGATCTTTTGCCCACTCCAGCACCTGCCTGATCTGTGGCCAGTAGGCAACGTCATTAAATTCCACCAGACCCAGCGGGGCGCCGGTGACGATCAGTCCATCGAAATTCTCATCGCGAATATCTTCAAAATTACAGTAGAAGTTATTCAGATGCTCAGCAGGCGTGTTGCGTGACTCACGCGCGTCAATGCGCAGCAGCTGGATATCAACCTGAAGCGGAGAGTTGGAGAGCAAACGCAGGAACTGGTTCTCCGTTTCGATCTTCTTTGGCATCAGATTAAGGATCAGCACCTTCAGCGGGCGAATTTCCTGACCAGAAGCACGCGAAGTTGTCATTACGAAGACATTCTCTTCACGCAAGAAATTGACGGCTGGTAGCTCGTCCTGCACCCGAATCGGCATAACCTTAAATCCTCACAGCATACGTATAAACGTTTAGACATCCAGACAGCTAACGATACCCAGAAACGGGGTTAATGTCGAGTCTGCAAACGAAAGGTGAGAAAGTTTCAAGGAGGAAAAGCATGTAGGGCGGGTAAGGCTGGGCCACCACCCAACTTTTCAGAACGTGCAAAGCAAAAAACCCCGCAC
>NZ_JADCKV010000002.1:0-150016 GCF_014982105.1 Enterobacter cloacae complex sp. P18RS
TAGCGCGGTGGTCCCACCTGACCCCATGCCGAACTCAGAAGTGAAACGCCGTAGCGCCGATGGTAGTGTGGGGTCTCCCCATGTGAGAGTAGGGAACTGCCAGGCATCAAACAAGTGAAGAGGCCATCCGGAAGGATGGCCTTTTTGCGTTATCGCTCCAGCCAAACCAATTCCCTCATTCGATATTCCTGCTGTCGCCATTAATACCTTACGGACGTATTAAAGCGTTTTACCCTACTGAAACTGAAGTTGTGGAATGCATTATGCTGGCTCGCAGCAGCGTTAAATCAATTAAATGTTATGTACAGGT
The DNA here is from genome assembly GCF_014982105.1 of Enterobacter cloacae complex sp. P18RS. Taxonomy (NCBI): domain Bacteria; kingdom Pseudomonadati; phylum Pseudomonadota; class Gammaproteobacteria; order Enterobacterales; family Enterobacteriaceae; genus Enterobacter; species Enterobacter cloacae complex sp. P18RS. Next base: position 311 of record NZ_JADCKV010000002.1, read on the forward strand.
ATGGGGTATAGCGGGGAGTAAGGTAGCGTATTGAATTTAATTAATATCTGATGCTATTCGTGATGAGGAATATACGTTCCTTATATCAGGGAAAAATAAAAGCGCGGCGATGGCCGCGCTTTTAGAAGCCTTATTTAGTCAGGGCGACAATACCGAGTGTCAGGCCAGCGATTGCCGCGGCGCCACCAGCAATCGCACCTGCTGTTTCCCAGTTATCCTGGGTAGTGCCCTTCATACAGGTATTGGTGTGAACCAGTCGCCCCTGATCGTCGTATACCGGTACACATGGAGAGTCGTGCGCGCAACCAGCAAGCAGCGCAGCGAGAAGTGCAACGGAAAGGAATCTTTTCATGATGTTACCTCAATATGATCGCTTATTCGCTAAAGAGCCGATACAGCAATTAACGAACTGATGATTATTTTACCACCGCACTAATACCATGCAGCACGGGGAATAATCTCAATTTGTGTGGATTGTAAAAATTATGAAGAAAAAAGCGCGGGCACTGATTATTAATGGAGGAAATGTGAAGAGGGGATGTATTTTTACATTGTTTTCAGGAAATAAAAAAGGCACCAGAGGTGCCTTTATGATTTTCATTAATCCTTGTGCTTTGTAAACCGTCTCCGGACAACCACAAAGAAAACAGGAACAAAGAAAATGGCCAACAGGGTGGCTGACAGCATCCCGCCCATCACGCCCGTCCCGACCGCATTTTGTGCCCCACTACCTGCACCGCTGCTGATGACCAGAGGCATAACACCAAGGATGAATGCCAGGGAAGTCATCAGGATAGGACGCAGACGCATACGCGAGGCTTCAAGCGTGGCTTCGATAATCCCTTTGCCTTCTTTATCCATGAGATCCTTGGCGAACTCAACGATCAGTATGGCGTTCTTGGCTGATAAACCAATTGTCGTAAGCAGACCAACCTGGAAGTAAACGTCATTGTTCAGCCCTCGCATTGATGCAGCCAGAAGCGCGCCGATCACCCCCAGCGGCACAACCAGCATGACCGAGAAGGGAATTGACCAACTTTCATAGAGGGCCGCCAGACACAGGAACACCACAATCAGTGAGATGGCGTACAGCGCCGGAGCCTGATTCCCGGAAAGTCGTTCCTGATAAGACATCCCCGTCCAGTCGTAGCCGATGCCGGAAGGCAGTTTTGACGCAAGGCTTTCCATCAACGCCATTGCCTCACCGGTACTTTTGCCAGGGGCAGACTCACCGAGGATCTCCATTGACGGCATCCCATTGTAACGTTCCAGACGCGGTGAACCGTACACCCAGTGAGAGCTGCTAAAGGCAGAGAAAGGCACCATTTCGCCGTTAGCGCTACGCACATACAGTCCGTTAATGTCTCCAGGTAGCATACGGAAGCGAGCATCAGCCTGGACATAAACTTTTTTTACCCGTCCGTGATCGATAAAGTCGTTCACATAGGTGCCACCCAGGGCTGTTGAAATCGTCTGATTGACGTCAGACACGCTCACACCCAGCGCCTGTGCCTTCTCCTGATCGACGTCCAGCTTGAACTGTGGCGTATCTTCCAGTCCGTTAGGACGCACGCGGACCAGTAAGTCAGGATGTTCTCTCACCATGCCCAGCAGCTGGTTACGCGCCTGGGTTAACTGCGTATGCCCCAGGTTTGCCTGGTCAATCAATTCAAAGTCAAAGCCTGTTGCGGTACCCAGTTCAATAATGGCAGGCAGGTTAAACGGAAATACAAGACCGTCTTTGATCTGGCTGAACGCTTTCGTCGCGCGGCTGACAATCGCCTCAACGCCGTTTTCCTTGCCCGGACGTTCTTCCCATGGCTTCAGGCTGACGAAAGCGATACCGGAGTTCTGCCCCTGTCCGCTAAAGCTAAAACCGTTTACGGTAAAGACCGATTCAACGTTCGCTTTCTCTTTCGTCAGGTAATAATCCTGAACCTGATCGAGTACCTGCTGAGTACGCATTTGCGTCGCCCCTGCCGGCAACTGAACCATCGTCATAAACACCCCCTGATCCTCTTCCGGCAGGAAGGAGGAAGGCAGGCGCAGGAACAGAACTGCCATGCCGCCGACGATGGCGACGTAAACCAGCAGATAGCGGCCGGTCTTACGTAAAATGCCGCTCACGCTGTTGCTGTAATGCTCCACACTTTTATCAAAGAGCGCGTTAAACCAGCCGAAGAAACCACCTTTCTTTTCATGATGTTCGCTGGAAACCGGTTTGAGCAGCGTTGCACAAAGAGCAGGCGTTAATATCAACGCCACCAGTACCGACAAGGCCATCGCGGAGACAATGGTCAGCGAGAACTGGCGATAGATAGCCCCGGTTGAACCACCAAAGAATGCCATCGGGATAAATACCGCCGAAAGCACCATGGCAATGCCCACCAGGGCGCCCTGGATTTGCTCCATCGACTTCTGCGTCGCCTCTTTTGGCGGCAGCTTGTCCTCAACCATGACGCGTTCTACGTTCTCGACCACCACGATGGCGTCATCGACGAGCAGACCTATCGCCAATACCATCCCGAACATCGTCAGGGTGTTAATGGAGAACCCGAACGCAGCCAGTACCGCAAAGGTGCCCAGTAACACCACGGGCACGGCGATCGTCGGAATAAGCGTTGCCCGCAGGTTTTGCAGGAACAAGTACATCACCAGGAACACGAGAACAATCGCTTCAAACAGTGTCTTCACCACCTCATGGATTGAGATCTTCACGAAAGGTGTGGTGTCGTACGGATACACGACTTTCAGGCCCTGAGGGAAGAAGGGCTGCAACTGCGCCAGTTTACTCTTGATGGCGGCAGCGGTATCCAGCGCGTTTGCGCCAGTCGCCAGCTTGATCCCCAGCCCCGTTGCTGCCTGGCCATTGATTTTGGTGACCATGTTGTAGTTTTCGCCACCCAGCTCAATGCGGGCCACATCTTTCAGGTGGACCATTGAACCGTCCTGGTTCACCTTCAGCGTCACACGACCAAACTCCTCCGGCGATTTCAGACGCGTTTGAGCAATAATTGAGGCGTTCAGTTGCTGCCCAGGTACGGACGGTGTTCCGCCCAACTGGCCCGCAGCAATCTGGTCGTTCTGCGTTTTTAGCTGGTTAATGATATCCAGCGGCGTGAGCTGATATTTGTTCATCGCGTTGCTGTCCAGCCAGATGCGCATTGCATACTGGGCACCGAACAGCTGCACGTCACCGACGCCGGAAGTACGGCTGATCGCATCTTTTACATTAGAAGCGACATAGTCGGAGATATCATCCTGCGTGAGGTTTTTATTGTCCGACACAAAGCCTGCAACCAGCAGGAAGCTGCTGCTGGATTTCTCCACGCCGATCCCCTGCTGCTGCACTTCTTGTGGCAGCAGCGGCATGGCGAGCTGGAGTTTGTTCTGAACCTGCACCTGCGCAATATCAGGATCTGTACCCGACTCGAACGTCAGCGTAATGGTGACGTTACCAGCGGAATCACTGGTGGACGACATGTACATCAAATTATCGATACCGTTCATGTTCTGTTCGATAACCTGAGTGACGGTGTCCTGTACCGTCTGGGCATCAGCGCCCGGGTAGGTTGCTGTCACCGCAACCGCCGGCGGCGCAATGGTCGGATATTGCGCGACCGGTAGTTTTAAAATGGCCAGCCCGCCCGCAATCATCAGAATGATGGCGAGTACCCAGGCGAAAACAGGCCGTTGAATAAAGAAATTAGCCATGTCGTTATTCCTTAACTGGCTGGAGTCGCTGCGGTATCAGGAATAGCCACGACGGTGACGCCAGGGCGAACTTTTTGCAGGCCGCTGATAATGACGCGGTCGCCGTTTTTGAGGCCTTCCGTGATCAGCCAGCGATCGCCAATCGCCTGCGGTGCAACGACAGTGCGTGATTCCACCTGGTTTTTCTCATTTACCACAAGCACGGTGGCATCTCCGCGTGGTGTACGGGTTACTCCCTGCTGGGGAACCAGTATGGCATCAGGTTGCGTACCTTCATCGATGCGCGCACGGACAAACATACCCGGTAACAGCATATGCTGTGGGTTAGGGAAGAGGGCGCGAAGGGTGATTGAGCCGGTACTTTCATCTACCGTGACATCAGAGAACTGGAGCGTTCCTTTCAGCGGATAAGGCTGGCCATTTTCCATCAGCAACTCGACGCTGCTGGTGTCTCCCTTTTGCAGGCTCGTCTGCTGCTTCAGGCGCATAAAATCGCTGCTGGATTGCGTCACATCGACATAAATGGGATCGAGTTGCTGAACCGTCGCCAGTGCAGTTGCCTGGCCATTAGTGACTAACGCCCCTTCGGTGACGCTGGATTTACCTATACGCCCGTTGATTGGGGATGTGACTTTCGTATAGGCCAGGTTGATCCGCGCGCTTTCAACGCCAGCCTTCGCGGCAACCACGCTCGCATCCGCCTGCTGGGCAGTTGCCACCGCCTGATCGTACTCCTGCTTGCTCACATATTGCGTACCAACCAGCGGAACGTAACGTTTCACCGTCAGATGGGCGATATTGGCCGCCGCCTGTGCTTTTACCAGTTCACCTTTCGCATTGTCGTAGGCTGCCTGATAGGTGGCCGGATCGATTTGATAAAGGGATTCACCCGCTTTAACGTCGCTGCCTTCGGTAAAATTACGGTGCAGAATGATACCACTTACCTGAGGACGAACCTCCGCAACACGATACGCGTCAGTTCTGCCGGGCAATTCTGTCGTTACGGCCAGTGGCGCGCTTTTAACAATATGAACACTGACCTGAGGAGCTTGCGCATGCTGCTGTGGGTTTTCTTGCCCATCGCACCCGGTGAGCAGCGCGGCACAGACAATGAAACCGGATAAGGGTAAGCATCTGAAGTGATTCGTCATTACTGTTCCTTAAACTACCCTTGAGCCGATATTTGCCATGAATCGGTGAAAGGGTGTGAGGCAAAAAATAGAAATGTAGCCGCGTATAATAATGAGGGTGTTTAATGTTTTTTAATTTATAAGTGCTGATGGAGCTTTTAAAAGTAAAAATCGGAATCTGACACAGTGCATTCGGTATTCTTTTTCTGTCAGGATAATCAACGAAATGTTTTCGGTGAATGCTATTCATATATTTTATGAATTTTATGTATTCTATTTATTCACGTGAATTATAAATTAAATGAATTGACTTTTTTTGTGCAAAATTAACACGGGTTTTGGTTAATACTTTGACTACACGACCACGGCAATATCCTTTGATAACGTATCAATCTTATGAGTAATGAGTAGCAGGTTATGGCGCGCAAAAAGAAAGAAGAGGCTCAAAAGACCCGCCAGCAGCTGATTGAAGCCGCTATCGGGCTATTCGCGACGCGTGGCGTGTCCAGCACCACGCTTACCGACATCGCCGATGCTGCTCAACTCACTCGCGGGGCGGTTTACTGGCATTTCTCGAGTAAAGCGGAAATATTTAATGCAATATGGGATCAGCAATTGCCGATGCGTGAGATGATTCGTGACAGGTTAATACTTTCCGAAAATGACGACCCTTTGTTAATGCTTCGTGAACAATTTATTGTCGCACTGCAATATATTGCGAGCGAGCCGCGGCAATATGCGCTTTTACAAATTTTGTATCATAAGTGTGAATTTCATGACGATGTGATTTCAGAATGTGAAATACGAAAGCGGATCGGTTTAAACGATGATTATCTTCGCAAGACGCTAAAGCGATGCATTGCTCGTAACGTTATCTCTTCGCAAACCAATATTGAACTGGCGCTGATTGTTTTCCACGCCTTTTTTAGCGGTGTCATTAAAAACTGGTTAATGGATAACACCCGTTTTAATCTGTACAAACAAGCACCGGCGCTGGTGGATAATATTCTGGCGACACTAAATATCACCCGAGTGGCGCCAGTGGTTTACGATACAGCCTTATGACTGCGCCCGGGGTGGCGACATCTCCCCGTGCTGGCACTGTTCCATAATAGTTTGCGCGGTGATTGGTTTGCCCAGCAGATAACCCTGTAGCGTATTGCATCCCAGTTCTGTCAGGAAGGTCTGCTGCGCTGCGGTTTCGACCCCTTCCGCCACGACCTTCAGATTCAGCGTTTTTGCCAGGGCGACAATCGCTGAGACAATTGTCGCATCTTCGCTCTCTCCGCTTAACTCTTTCACAAAAGCGCGATCGATTTTCAACTCGCAGGCGGGGAGCCGTTTAAGATAGAGAAGGCTTGAGTAACCTGTACCAAAATCGTCTATCGAGGCTTTTACTCCCGCATCCGTCAGCGCGGTCAGGACGCGTACGCTTTCGTCCGGATTGTTCATTGCCGTGGTTTCAGTCACCTCCAGGATCAACATGCCGGGCGGTAAGCTATGGCGCGTCAGACAATCGAGAACCGTTTTAACCAGCGACGGCTGTTCGAACTGCAACGTAGAAAGATTCACCGCCATTGACCAGTCCGTGTGGCCCTGAAGATGCCATTCACGCAGCTGGCGGCAGGCCTCGTCGATTACCCAGTTTCCAATCGGAATAATCAGCCCCGTTTTCTCTGCCAGCGGTAGAAACAGGTCGGGGGAGAGTAATCCCTGTTTGGGATGCTGCCAGCGTAACAGCGCTTCGAACCCGAGAACCGGCCCGGCAGGGGCGTGGAATTTAGGTTGATAAAGCAGGCGTAACTCATTACGGTCGATGGCTTGCCACAGATCATTCATCAGCTGAAGATGCGTCTGCGCCAGCGTATTCATTGACGGCTGGAAGAAGTGATAGCCGTTACGACCCATATGTTTCGTGTGGTACATCGCAGCATCAGCGTTAAACATCAGTTCACGATCGGTTTTGCCATCGTGTGGATAGAGCGCAATGCCAATGCTCAGGGTGACCATCAGTTCATAAGGATCGAGATGGAACGGGCTATCAATGACGCGCACCAGTGAATTTGCCAGTGAGGCAGCATCATCCGGAGTGGCGGTTTCGGCCAGCAGGACGAATTCATCCCCACCGATACGCGCCAGTGTATACTGACCTTTCAACTGCAACAGCAAACGCTGAGTCACCGCAACCAGAAGCTTGTCACCGACATCATGACCATAGGCATCGTTGACGGTTTTAAAGCCGTCGAGATCCATAAACATCAGCGCGAAAGGGCTTCCTTCGCGATCGGCCTTGCTGATGGCCTGATCGAGGCGATCCTCAAGCAGAATACGATTGGGTAATCGCGTCAGCGTATCATGTAACGCCAGCTGTGCGAGTTCACGATTAGCTTCTGCCAGTGATGAGGCCAGCAGCGAGGTACGAGCCTGAAGGCGGGCATCGAACATCGACACCAGCAGCGTAATCCCCAGAATAGCGAGCGCGACCACGCTAACCAGTATCGCCAGCCAGCTCCCGTTAATGCCATGATGGTGGACCATCGTCGACATTGGAAATTGTGCTGCTTCCATGCCGGCGTAATGCATGCCAGCGATAGCGATGCCCATGGTGATCGCCGCCCCCAGCCGCATCAACGCCATTCGTGCGGCTTCCTGACGTAAACGGAACGTCAGCCAAAGAGCGGCCAGTGAAGCGGCAAGGGCAATGACCACAGAGATAGCCACCCACGTTTTATCCCAGACAATACCCGGTGTGACCTCCAGGGCAGCCATACCAGTGTAGTGCATGGCAACAATGCCCGTTCCCATCACGACGGCGCCAGGCAGCAGCCGGCGCAAACGTAGCTGCTCGCCGCTAACGAGCCACAGGGCAAACATTGACGAGCTGATGGCGATAACCATCGAAAGCACGGTCAGGACCGCGTTGTAACTCATGCTCATGGAAAGATCCATCGCCAGCATACCGATGAAATGCATCGCCCACACGCCAATCCCCATCGAAACACCGCCACCTGCCAGCCAGACGCGTGCAGCGATGCCCTGGCTTCCGGCAACGCGCGCAGCCATATTCAGCGCGGTATAGGTGGCAAGAATGGCAACAACAAAGGAGATGACTACGAGGATTTGGTTGTATTGGCTAACCAGCATGGTCTGTTCACTCGTTGTGAGACGTTAAGCAAGAGCGGTTGGAAAGGGCACAGACATTATCATCGTCAGGAAATGACGAAAAGTGATTTAAATCCCTATTTTTATTGAGTGATAACAGGGGTTTACAGGATGGAAGCGGTTAGTCCAGCTCTGAGCAGTTGACCAGTTTAAGCGGGTTCACGGAATTCATATTGCGACATTTATCGGTTTCGGTGCTCATCAGTTCAATCCACTGCATCAGCAGCGCATCGAAAATGAAAACAGAGACAGCAAAAACGACCAGCCACCAGTATTTACGAATCATGTGTCATTCCGCGAAAAGAGAGCCTGTAAGTTACTGGAAATATACACGAAAAGCGGGCGTTGAAAAGTAGGGAAAGAGAAGGTTTACAAAGCATTGACGGTTGCCCGTCCGGACGATAAAAAAGGCGCTTCCCCATGCCGAAGAGCGCCTTTTTAAACAAGCAGTTAGCTAATCGAAATTAGTTCATGCCGTATTTTTTCAGTTTCTTACGCAGGGTACCACGGTTGATGCCCATCATCAGGGCAGCGCGGGTTTGATTACCACGGGTGTATTGCATCACCATGTCCAACAGTGGCTGTTCAACTTCAGCCAGTACCAGCTCATACAGGTCATTAACATCCTGACCGTTCAGTTGAGCAAAATAGTTCTTCAGTGCCTGTTTAACCGAGTCACGCAGGGGCTTTTGAGTCACCTGATCCTGAGAGTTAACGGTAGAAACGGTCAGTACGTCAGAATTTACGCGTTGTTCGAACATAGTTCTGTCAGCTCTTTATTTCATTACGCAAGATTTTCGAAGTATGCCTCCAACGCCTCCAGCTGTTCGCTGGCATCCTCAATGGCGTTGAATGTGCGCCGAAACTGGTCATTTGGAGCGTGCTCCTGGAGATACCAGGAGACGTGTTTACGCGCAATTCGGTACCCTTTTGCCTGGCCGTAGTGGTCATGCAGTTCCCGAACATGCGAACAAAGCAAGCGCTTAACCTCTGCCAGAGGCAGTGGGGCAAGCAGCTCCCCAGTGTCCAGATAATGCTGGATTTCCCGAAAGATCCAGGGTCTTCCCTGAGCGGCACGTCCTATCATCAGAGCATCAGCTCCCGTATAGTCGAGCACAGCTCTGGCTTTAAGCGGGTCAGTAATGTCGCCATTCGCGATAACCGGAATGGAAACTTTCTGCTTAACTGCCCGAATGCTGTCGTATTCAGCTTCACCGTTGAACAAACAGGCGCGAGTGCGTCCATGAATGGTCAGGGCCTGAATGCCACAGTCTTCGGCCAGTTGGGCAATCTCTACGCAGTTACGGTGTTCCGGCGACCAACCCGTGCGAATCTTCAACGTAACAGGAACGTCCACTGCGCTGACAACCGCCGTCAGGATTGACTTCACCTGGTCGGGGTATTGCAGAAGGGCTGAACCTGCAAGCTTGCGATTCACCTTTTTGGCCGGGCAACCCATATTGATATCAATAATCTGGGCGCCACTTTCCACGTTAATACGCGCGGCATCTGCCATCTCTTCAGGCACGCTTCCGGCAATTTGCACGGTGCGGATACCTGGTTCATCAATGTGCACCATCCGTAGGCGGGACTTATCGCTTTCCCAAACCAGCGGGTTAGACGACATCATCTCGGAAACGGTCAGGCCTGCTCCCATCTCGTAACACAGCGTCCTGAACGGCCGGTCGGTAATACCTGCCATTGGGGCTGCGATCAGGCGATTTCTGAGCTGGTGGTGTCCGATGCGCATGAGTTAAGAAATGACCATACTGTGACTGCAAGGCGGCGTATATTACGCATTTTTTGCACGAGATGAAAGGCCAAACTTTGAACAATCCTCTGTTGTAGATCAAGGAATCGCCAGTCATTCTTTTTGGATAAGATTATTCGCTATTTAAATCATTGTGTTATGAATAAATGAACATTTTGTGGGCGCTTACAATTTCCCGTAACTTCTCATCATTTCTGAATAAATGAATAAATTGTCCGGGATAATCTGCTGCTATAAGCAGCAGATTATGGCGCTTCTTTGCGATCTGCGTCGCATTTCAGCACAGGATATCAGCGTAAAAAAATCGACTTATTCAACAACCAGACGGCCATGAAGCGGTTGAACCGGGCGGCTGTTTTCATGGTGCATGGTGTGAGTGAATTTTTGCAGCTGTTCAGCAGAGACGGTCAGCGGGTGCTTGAGCACCAGCCATGTCACCCCTTCTGAACATGGTGGCGTGGTCAGAGAGCCGCTAAAACGCCAGTAGGTTTTATCCGTGGGCAGTAATTTATTCATATCGAGGGTTGGCTTAATCGTTACGTTCTGGTCAACCTGTCCAGGCATCACGCCCCAGAGTTTATCCAGTTCAGTGTTTGCCGCGCCCTGATCGAACATAACGGCAACGACCGTCAGTTCGCCGTCAGCGTTTTTATGGACCAGATGCATTTCCATTGCGTATTTTTTACCGTGCACCGTGTTTTCGGATGGCGCATGGAAATGGAACTGCTGTAACGTCCAGCGCTGTTTATCAAGCGTGATGCTGTCGCGTGTATCGGCATTTTCACTTGCCTGGATAGTATGGCCGTTGTTTGTCAGAATGACCGGGCCGTCGATATAGTGCGTTTCCAGCGGAGAGATGTGGGCTTTGACCGTGTTATCTATGTTGACCGGCGACTGATACATTCCGCTTTTACACGTCTTGTACGCCTCGTCCAGTTCGCCCCAATGTTCCGGTGCGCCTTCTCCCTGATAACTCCAGTGTGATGCGTAAGCCGTAGCCGAAATCATGCTCAGCGCCAGCAGCGCTGCCTTGCCTGAAATGTGTTTCATCATATTCTTCCTGTGAATTTTATTATCCAAATCAATGAGTAACATTATGATTTGTGCGGTTATTTTATCGAAGAAAGGAAGAAGGCGGGAGAAAAAACCGAAGGGAAAAGGCGTGGTCAGACGACCACGCCAAACGCTTATTTTTTACGGCCGGTGATGCGACACCACTCTTCTTTCTCGACCACCGGGTCGAGCGCGAAGAGATCGGCGTAGGCTTCACAGACGCTGTCTGCCTGGCTGGCAAGGATACCGGACAGGCCCAGCAGACCGCCTTCAACCGGCAGCACGCTGATTAACGGCGCCAGCTCGCGTAACGGGCCAGCCAGGATATTCGCGACCACAACATCGGCTTTCATCGCCTCTGGCTGTGCATCGGGCAGATACAGTTCAAGGCGATCGGAAACGCCATTACGCTCGGCGTTATCACGGCTGGCCTGAATCGCCTGCGGATCGATGTCGATCCCGATGGCTTTTGCCGCGCCCAGTTTCAGCGCCGCGATAGCAAGGATCCCGGATCCGCAACCGAAGTCGATCACGGTTTTGCCTTCCAGATCCAGGCCATCCAGCCATTGCAGGCACAGGGAGGTTGTCGGGTGGGTGCCGGTGCCGAACGCCAGACCCGGATCCAGCATCACGTTGACGGCGTTTTTATCGGGAACTTCACGCCAGCTTGGGCAGATCCACAGACGCTGACCAAACTGCATCGGATGGAAGTTGTCCATCCACTCGCGTTCCCAGTCTTTGTCTTCCAGCTGTTCAATTTTATGCGCGAAACCCACGCCCAGCAGCGGATGGTTTTCCAGAATCGCCACGACCTCTTTCATGTCGGTTTCTGCATCGAACAGGCCGATAACGTCCGTATCACCCCACAGGCGCGTTTCGCCCGGCAGCGGCTCAAAGACCGGCGTGTCATGCGTGTCCTGGAAGGTGATAGAGACCGAACCGGCCTCCATCAGCGCATCACTCAGTTCTTCGGCGTTCGCGCCGGTTGTGTTCAGTTTTAATTGGATCCACGGCATGGCAAAACTCTTTATTTGTCAGTAGAAATCAGGACAGTTTGTGGCACCGGTCGACCAAAACGGTTTCCCACCACAAACGCCAGTAAACTTACCAGTAACGAAGGCACGATCGGATGGAAGCCCAGATACTGAATTTTAAACGTGGCGAGAACAGCATACAGGACGCCCCCGACAATCATGCCGCTTAATGCACCCGCGGCATTCGCGCGTTCCCAGTAGAGCCCCAGCACCAGCGGCCACAGGAAAACGGCCTCCAGCCCACCAAAGGCGAGCAGGTTCAACCAGATGATCATCTCCGGTGGACGCCACGCGGCCAGCAGCAGCAACGCCCCCAGCACCAGGGTAATCACCGCCGACATGCGCTTGAGGCGTCGCTCATTTTCGACCTGTTCAGGGCGCAAATTCAGATAGAGATCTTTAATGATCGTAGCGGAACTTTGCAGCAACTGAGCGTTGATAGTCGACATAATGGCCGCCATGGGGGCGGCGAGGAAAATCCCGGCGGCAAACGGCGGAAGCACTTTCACCATCAGGGTTGGAATGACCAGATCCGGTACGGTAAGGTCAGGGATCACCGCGCGTCCCAGCGCACCCGCCAGGTGCATACCGAACATCAGGATCGCCACCACAATTGTCCCGATAATGATCCCGCGGTGCACCGCTTTGCTGTCTTTATATGAGATGCAGCGCACGGCGGTATGCGGCAGGCCAATCACGCCAAAGCACACCAGTACCCAGAACGAGGTCATAAAGGCTGGAGAGAGGATGTCATCCGCCCCCTGCGGCGAGACCAGTTTCGGATCGATCGCTTCCAGGGTTTCAACCGCATGGCTCAGGCCCCCTGCGGCATGCACGATACCCACCAGCAGAACGAGGGTGCCAATGAGCATCACCATCCCCTGCATCGTGTCGTTGAGTACGCTGGCGCGGAACCCGCCAAACGCGGTATACAGCGCGATACTCACACCGAAAATGACCAGGCCCGTCTCATAGGGGATCCCGGCTGCCGTCTCCAGCAGTCGCGCCCCGCCGATAAACTGCACCGTCATTGCGCCAATAAACGCCACCAGCAGACTCAGGCTTGCCAGCCATACCAGCAAGCGACTCTGATAGCGGGCAAACAGCATATCGTTCAGCGTTACGGCATTGTAGCGACGGGCCAGAATGGCAAACTTTTTACCCAGTATGCCCAGAGAGAGCCAGATGGCAGGCAGCTGGATCATGGCCAGCAGTACCCAGCCCAGCCCGTACTTATAAGCGGCGCCGGGGCCACCGATAAACGAGCTGGCGCTGATGTACGTGGCGGTCAGCGTCATGGCCAGCACGACGCCACCCATAGAGCGGCTCCCGAGGAAATACTCGTTCAGAAAGGTGCCGGTCGAACGTTTACGCATCGCATAAACCGACAGGCCAAACACCAGGAACAGGTAAGCGATAAGGGGCAGAATGACTTCAAGCTGCATCATCGTCCTCCAGTGAAATATCGCGATAGATGAATTTCACCATCGCCCAGCACAGCAGGATAAACACCAGCGGCAGCAGCAGGCAGGCCATTTCAAACCAGTGCGGGAGGCCGGTAATGCCAATCGCCGAATCAGGTAAGTAAGCAGTTACTAACCACGCGGCGAGATAGAGAAGGGTCAGCCACAGCGCCCAGCGCGCTTCTTTATGGGCCTGAACAAAACGTTTGTCCATTTTTTGTCCCTTGTGGATGAAGAAAGCGGGGATTGTACATGATGGGGCTTAGCGATCCCCAGAAATAAAAAAGGCCGGATAATCCGGCCTTTTAGCAACACTGGTCTCTTACTTCTCGTTCAGACCGAGTTTTTTCTCCAGGTAGTGGATGTTAGTGCCACCATTCTGGAAGTGCTCGTCGCTCATAATGCGCATCTGGAGATCAACGTTGGTTTTGATCCCGTCGATGATCAGCTCCTGAAGGGCGTTCTTCATGCGGGCAATGGCCACGTCACGGTTTTCGCCGTAGCAGATCAGCTTACCGATCATTGAGTCATAATACGGCGGTACGGTGTAACCGGCGTAGATATGGGACTCCCAGCGCACACCAAAGCCACCCGGCGCGTGGAAACGCGTGATTTTACCCGGGCTTGGCAGGAAGGTATTCGGGTCTTCGGCGTTGATACGGCACTCTACCGCATGGCCTTTAACCACAACTTCTTCCTGTTTGATGGACAGCGGCTGACCGGCTGCGATACGCAGCTGTTCTTTGATCAGGTCTACGCCGGTGATCATTTCGGTAACCGGGTGTTCAACCTGAATACGGGTGTTCATCTCAATGAAGTAGAACTCGCCGTTTTCGAACAGGAACTCAAAGGTACCCGCCCCGCGATAGCCGATATCGACACACGCTTTGGCGCAACGCTCACCGATGTAGCGACGCAGTTCAGGCGTAATGCCCGGCGCTGGCGCTTCTTCGACCACTTTCTGGTGACGACGCTGCATGGAGCAGTCACGTTCTGCCAGATAGATCGCGTTGCCCTGACCGTCAGCCAGCACCTGAATTTCGATGTGGCGTGGGTTTTCCAGGTATTTTTCCATGTACACCATGTCATTACTGAAAGCCGCTTTCGCTTCCGCTTTGGTCATGGAGATGGACTGCGCCAGTTCAGCATCGCTGCGTACAACGCGCATACCGCGACCGCCGCCGCCGCCGGACGCTTTGATGATCACCGGATAGCCAATGCGTTTAGCATGGGCGCGGTTAGCATCCATATCGTCGGTCAGCGGGCCGTCAGAGCCCGGTACGGTTGGCACGCCGGCTTTTTTCATCGCGGTGATGGCAGACACTTTGTCACCCATCAGGCGAATGGTGTCGGCTTTCGGGCCAATGAAGATAAAGCCAGAGCGTTCAACCTGCTCAGCAAAGTTGGCGTTCTCAGAGAGGAAACCATAACCCGGGTGAATCGCGACCGCGCCAGTGATTTCGGCGGCGCTGATGATCGCCGGGATGTTCAGATAGCTTTTTACGGACGGAGCCGGACCGATACAGACCGTCTCATCCGCCAGCAATACGTGTTTTAAATCGCGATCCGCGCTTGAGTGCACGGCCACGGTCTTGATGCCCAGTTCTTTACAGGCACGAAGAATACGCAGTGCAATCTCGCCACGGTTGGCGATAACAATTTTATCCAGCATGTTCGCCTCGTTACTCGATGACGACCAGCGGCTCGTCAAATTCTACCGGCTGACCACTTTCGACCAGGATCGCTTTCACAGTACCTGATTTGTCTGCTTCGATCTGGTTCATCATTTTCATGGCTTCAACGATGCACAGGGTATCGCCTACGTTGACTTTCTGACCCACTTCGATGAACGCCTTCGCGTCCGGGCTCGGGGTGCGGTAGAAAGTACCAACCATTGGGGAACGTACGATGTGACCACTGATTTCTGTTGCAGCCGCAGGTGCCGCTTCTGCTGCCACTGGTGCAACGGCTGCGGAGAGCGCAGGCTGCTGCACTGGCGCAGCGTAAGCTTGCTGCATTACCGGGAAGCTAGCGGCCGGGGCTGCACGGCTGATGCGTACAGACTCTTCGCCTTCAGAAATTTCCAGTTCGGAGATGCCTGATTCTTCAACCAGCTCGATCAGTTTTTTAATCTTACGAATATCCATGAGTGGGTTCCGTACTCTTGTTTAGTGTGATTGTGACAAGCGTTTTACCGCTGTCTGTAAAGCGTATGAATAGCCGTCTGCACCCAGCCCACAAATCACGCCAGCGGCGATATCTGACAGGTAGGAATGGTGGCGGAACGGCTCTCGGGCGTGCACGTTACTCAGGTGGATCTCGATAAACGGGATACTCACCGCGAGCAGTGCGTCGCGTATAGCAACACTGGTGTGCGTAAACGCGGCCGGATTGATCAGGATATAGTCCACAGTGTCTTTAGCCTGATGAATACGGTCGATGATTGCGTACTCCGCGTTTGACTGAAAATGGTCCAAATCCACATTCAGCGACGCTGCTTCCGTACTCAGACGGTTAACAATTTCGCTCAATGTCAGCGTGCCGTACTTCTCTGGCTCACGGGTGCCGAGCATGTTCAGGTTCGGACCGTTCAATACTAAAATTTGGAATTTGTCAGCCATTGTGCCGCTATCTCCTGCGATTTTCGGGTAAAAAACAACATATACCCTCAAAGCGCAATTGTCACCCTTTCAGAGGCCTAAAACCCCTGTCCGGAAAACCGAAGTCGCACATTATAACGATTTCGTAGCATTTGGCAGCTAAATACTGGTCTTATCAGGGAAGATTATCAACCGCTATCCGAAAAAGATTCGCGGTTGATAAATAATCTGCGGGAAAACGCACAGTTTCGTGAACTATCGCAACCACTGGCGGAACTTCTTGTAACGCCACGCTAAAAGGGCCAGGGCCAGCAGGGCGTAGATGACCGGCTGAGGGGATAAAATCTTCACCGACCACAGGTAATGAATCGGGGCGAGGATAGCGACAAGATAGACGAAGTTGTGCAGCAGTTGCCAGCGTCGACCCAGTTTTCGCTGCGCATACTGCGTGGATGTCAGCGTCAGCGCCAGTAAAACCAGCCAGCTTACGATACCCAGCGTCAGATAGGGACGCGTCACCAGTTCGCTGCCAAGGAGTGCCAGGTTGTTAATGCCCAGTTCCAGCAGGGCGTAGCTGGTGAGATGCAGCGTCGCCCAGGCAAAACACCATAGCCCTAAAAGCCGACGGGTGCGTATCAATAATGGCTGTTTAGCGTAGCGCGCCAGCGGTGAGACGAGCAAGGTCGCCAGCAAAAATTTCAGAGCCATCCGACCCGTAAAATGCTGAATATCTTTCGCCGGATCGGCACTGAACTGTCCCTGGCTGGCTGCCCAGAAGAGCCAGATAAAGGGGAGCAATCCTGCTAAATGCAGGAGTACCTTCAGCCAGGTTATCTGCTTTGCCGTTAAACGCACTTAGAAGTTCTCCCGTAAATTCAGCCCACGGTAGAGGGATGCCACCTCATCCGCATAGCCGTTAAACAGCAGCGTTGGCTGGCGTTTAACATCCAGCGCGCCGCCGGAGCCGATAAAACGTTCCGTTGCCTGCGACCAGCGCGGATGGTCAACGTGCGGGTTAACGTTGGCAAAAAAACCATACTCGTCAGGCGCTGCCAGGTTCCAGGTGGTGGGGGGGCGTTCACGGGTGAGCTTAATGCTGACGATCGATTTGATGCCCTTGAAACCGTATTTCCACGGTACGGTCAGGCGAATGGGCGCCCCGTTTTGCGGCGGTAGCGCTTTGCCATAAACCCCGACGGTGAGCAGCGTAAGCGGATGCATGGCTTCGTCGAGACGTAAACCTTCAACGTAGGGATACTCCAGCCCGCCGCCGATAAACCGATCCTTCTGGCCTGGCATCTCGTCCGGGGCGTAGCGCGTCTGGAAGGAAACATACTTCGCGTTGCTGGTGGGCTCAACCAGCGCCAGCAGTTTATGCAAAGGGAAACCTACCCACGGCACCACCATCGACCAGGCTTCCACACAGCGCATACGGTAAATGCGCTCTTCAAGTGGGAAGCGGGTGGTGAGGTCATGATGATCCAGCGTCAGCGGTTTTGCCACCTCGCCATCTATCTTCAGCGTCCAGGGATCGGTTTTCATGCTCCCGGCGTTGGCGGCAGGATCGGCCTTATCGAGACCAAACTCATAGAAGTTGTTATAGCCGGTGACTTTATCTTCCGGCGTCAGCGCCAGTTTATTCTGCCACTGCGCCGGTTTGGTGAAGTTAAGCGGTGCGCCGGAGGGGGCTTTCGGGCGATCGTTGCCCTTAAACCAGTCGAGCAGATCGGCATGGGCCGCAGGGGTGAGCGTCAGGGCGGTGGCGCTGATGCCAAGCATTTTCAGGATCTGGCGGCGCTGTAGCATAAAGACAGATTCAGACGTTACGTCGGCTTCCGTCAGTTTTCGGGTTTTCATGGCATCCTCCGTCAGGCGTTTTTCTAAGCATGACGGAGGAGGAGGGTTAGCGCGAATATGTCACGAAAATTTGAAGATTAGGCGATTTTAACCAGCGCACGACCGTGGAACTGGTTGTCCATGATTTTACTGGCGAACTCTGGCGCCTGGCTCAGGGTAATCTCAGTGGCGCTCTGGTCAAAGAATGAGGCTGGCAGATCCTGCACCAGACGTTCCCAGGCCTCAGCTCGCCGCTCGGCTGGGGTCATGACCGAATCGACACCCTGAAGACGCACGTTACGCAGAATAAATGGCATCACCGTCGTCGGCAGGGCAAAACCGCCCGCCAGACCACAGGCCGCCACGCAGCCGCCGTAATTCATTTGCGCCAGCACCTTCGCCAGCACTTTGTCGCCGACGGTATCTACTGCGCCAGCCCAGACCTGTTTTTCCAGCGGGCGGGTCTCGGCAAATTCGTCGCGGCTCAGAATGCGGCTTGCGCCCAATTGACGTAGATAATCATGCGTACTTTCGCGGCCTGAGACGGCAGCAACCTGATACCCCAGCTTGTGCAGCAGCGTGACGGCCGTGCTGCCCACGCCGCCGCTGGCGCCGGTGACGACAATTTCGCCAGAGTCAGGGCGGATCCCGGCCTCTTCCAGCGCCATCACGCACAGCATGGCGGTGAAACCTGCCGTGCCGATGATCATCGCCTTACGACCGTCCAGGCCTTTCGGCATCGGGACCAGCCAGTCACCTTTTACGCGCGCCTGCGCTGCCAGTCCGCCCCAGTGGTTTTCACCTACGCCCCAGCCGGTGAGCAGCACCTGCTGTCCGGCGTGAAAACGTGGATCTTCACTGGTATGTACGCGGCCTGCAAAGTCGATTCCTGGCACCATCGGGAAATTTCGGATGATTTTACCTTTTCCCGTAATGGCCAGCGCATCCTTATAGTTCAGGCTGGACCAGTCGATATCTACGGTCACGTCGCCCTCCGGCAGGCGGCTCTCCTCGATGGCTTGCACTGAGGCAACGGTTTTGCCGTCCTGCTGTTCTAAGATCAAAGCCTGCATACTGGGTCCTCACTAGGTTTGATGATGGGAAAATATGTTCTGATGACTATACTCGCTCAATGAAACGCAGTGCCGATTTAACGCAATAAATTGCCAGATACGCCAGGTTTGGTAGTATGCCGCATTTGAAATGCAAGTTAGTGCTCACTTGCACCCCCCTTCAACCCACGGAGTAATCTCAAGGATGCGATTAACGACGAAGTTCTCAGCTTTTATCACCTTGCTGACGGGGCTGACCATATTTGTCACGCTAATCGGCTGCTCGCTGAGCTTTTACAATGCCATCCAGGATAAGCTGGTTAACCGGGTTGAATCGGTTGCATCGGTTATCGACACTCGCCTGATTGCAACCTCCTTCCCGGCGCTTTCGCGTGAGCTGGATGAGTTAATGGTGCCTGTGGATATCGTGCAGATCGACATTAAACAGGGGAAGCAGACCGTTTTCAGCCATACCCGCCAGGGCAGCTATCGTCCTGCCGGCACGGTAGATCAGTATCGGAACGTCACGGTTAATTCGCTTAAACATCCGGGTATGACAATTCATCTGATGTACCAGGATCCGATGAGCAACTATTTACGCTCGCTCATGACCACCGCCCCCTTAACCATCGCCGTTGCCTTTATCGTACTGCTGATTTTCCTCGCGGTTCGCTGGCAGCGTCGTCAACTTTCCGGCCAGGAACTGCTGGAAACACGCTCCGTGCGGATACTGAATGGCGAACGGGGTCCGCAGGTGCGGGGATCGGTTTATGAATGGCCATCACGCACCAGTAGCGCCCTGGACGTGTTGCTCTCCGAAATCCAGTTTGCCAGCGATCAGCGTAGCCGTATGGACACGTTGATTCGCTCTTACGCCGCGCAGGATAACAAAACGGGCCTCAACAACCGTCTCTTCTTTGATAATCAGCTGGCTACCCTTCTTGATGACCCCGAAAAGGTGGGTACGCATGGCGTGGTAATGATGATTCGCCTGCCCGACTTCGATCTGCTCCGTGATACCTGGGGTCAGCGCGTGGCGGAAGAGAACCTCTTTACGCTGATTAACCTGCTGTCCACCTTTATTATGCGCTACCCCGGCGCGTTACTGGCACGCTACCACCGCAGCGATTTTGCCGTCTTGCTGCCGCATCGCACCTTAAAGGAGTCCGAGAGTATCGCCAGCCAGCTGCTGAAAGCCGTCGATGCGCTGCCCCAGAGCAAAATGCTCGACAGAGACGATATGGTGCATATGGGCATCTGTGCCTGGCGCGGCGGTCAGTCGACGGAGCAGGTGATGGAACATGCGGAAGCGGCCACGCGTAACGCCGTATTGCAGGGGGCGAACGGCTGGGCAGTCTATGATGATACGCTGCCGGAGAAAGGGCGCGGCAACGTGCGCTGGCGAACCCTGATTGAACAGATGCTGAGCCGGGGCGGACCGCGCATCTATCAAAAACCGGCGGTCATGAAGAATGGTCATGTTCATCATCGTGAGCTGATGTGCCGTATTTTTGATGGCACTGAAGAGGTTATCTCCGCGGAATATCTGCCCATGGTGTTGCAATTCGGATTGTCCGAAGAGTATGACCGTCAGCAAATCACCCGTCTCATTCCGTTTTTATCGTACTGGCCTGAAGAAAATCTGGCTTTACAGGTGACCGTCGAATCGCTGATCCGTCCGCGTTTCCAGCGCTGGTTACGTGACACGTTAATGCAATGCGAAAAATCGCAACGCAAACGCATTATTTTTGAACTTGCAGAGGCAGATGTAGGTCAACACATCAGCCGGTTGCGCCCGGTAGTGCGTTTAATCAATGCGCTTGGGGCTCGCGTGGCGGTAACCCAGGCGGGTTTGACGCTGGTGAGCACCCGCTGGATCAAAGAGCTGGATGTTGAATTATTGAAGCTGCATCCGGGTCTGGTAAGGAATATTGAAAAACGCACGGAAAACCAGCTGCTGGTACAAAGCCTGGTGGAAGCGTGCAAAGGAACGCAAACGCAAGTATTTGCCACAGGCGTACGTTCACGTAGTGAATGGCAGATGTTGACAGAGCGCGGCGTGACGGGCGGTCAGGGGGATTTTTTTGCCGCCTCTCAGCCGCTTGACACCAATGTGAAAAAATATTTGCAAAGATACTCTGTTTGACCTGCCGTTTACTTTGTTTTCACGTAGAATATCGCGCCTGTAGCTTTGAGTAAGACGAGCATAAAAGCCAGTGAACGACCTTTAGTGGGTTACAAGTGAAAGTGAGGGACGCTGCTGTTTACTCAGCCCTGAGGGATTCAGGGGATGAATTTGTAACAAAGGAAACGTGCTGCACTAATTTTCACCGTAGCAGACGATTTTTGCGCCTTGTCGCTGCTGCGTGTGGTTGGTAAAGTAAGCGGATTTTGTTTTCCGCCCCAGCTTTCAGGATTATCCCTTAGTATGTTGAAAAAATTTCGTGGCATGTTTTCCAATGACCTGTCCATTGACCTGGGTACCGCGAATACCCTTATTTATGTAAAAGGACAAGGCATCGTATTGAATGAGCCTTCCGTTGTGGCCATTCGTCAGGATCGTGCCGGCTCGCCAAAAAGCGTGGCCGCAGTAGGTCATGATGCGAAGCAGATGCTGGGCCGTACGCCGGGCAACATCGCCGCGATCCGCCCTATGAAAGACGGCGTTATTGCTGACTTCTTCGTGACCGAAAAAATGCTTCAGCACTTCATCAAGCAGGTTCACAGCAACAGCTTCATGCGCCCAAGCCCGCGCGTGCTGGTGTGTGTGCCGGTTGGCGCGACCCAGGTTGAACGTCGTGCGATCCGTGAATCCGCTCAGGGCGCCGGTGCGCGTGAAGTGTTCCTGATTGAAGAACCGATGGCTGCGGCAATTGGTGCGGGTCTGCCGGTTTCTGAGGCTACCGGTTCTATGGTGGTGGATATCGGTGGCGGTACCACTGAAGTGGCCGTTATCTCCCTGAACGGTGTGGTGTACTCCTCTTCCGTGCGTATCGGCGGCGACCGTTTCGACGAAGCCATCATCAATTACGTTCGCCGTAACTACGGCTCTCTGATCGGTGAAGCAACCGCAGAGCGCATCAAGCATGAAATCGGTTCTGCCTATCCGGGTGATGAAGTACGCGAGATCGAAGTTCGCGGTCGTAACCTGGCTGAAGGCGTGCCACGCGGATTCACCCTGAACTCCAACGAAATCCTGGAAGCGTTGCAGGAGCCGCTGACCGGCATCGTGAGCGCGGTGATGGTTGCGCTGGAACAGTGCCCGCCAGAGCTGGCTTCCGATATCTCCGAGCGCGGTATGGTTCTGACCGGTGGTGGTGCGCTGCTGCGTAACCTCGACCGCCTGTTAATGGAAGAGACAGGTATTCCTGTCGTAGTTGCAGAAGATCCACTGACTTGCGTCGCCCGTGGTGGTGGCAAGGCGCTGGAAATGATCGACATGCACGGCGGCGACTTGTTTAGCGAAGAGTAGTCGGGTGTGAGAGGGTAGCAATTCGCTACCCTTTCTCTCTGACGCGAGAATACGCATAGCCTATGAAGCCAATTTTTAGCCGTGGCCCGTCGCTACAGTTTCGCCTGATCCTGGCGGTTCTGGTTGCGCTCGGGGTCATTTTTGCCGATAGCCGCCTCGGTACGTTCAGCCAGATCCGAACGTACATGGATACCGCCGTCAGTCCTTTCTACTTTATTTCAAATGGTCCCCGTGAACTGCTCGACTCCGTGTCGCAAACGCTCTCATCGCGTGACCAGCTCGAACTCGAAAACCGTGCGTTACGCCAGGAACTGCTGCTGAAAAATAGCGAGCTGCTGATGCTGGGGCAATATAAGCAGGAAAACGCCCGTCTGCGCGAACTGCTTGGCTCGCCGCTGCGCCAGGATGAACAGAAAATGGTCACCCAGGTGATCTCCACCGTAAACGATCCGTACAGCGATCAGGTGGTGATTGATAAAGGCAGCGTGAACGGCGTATACGAAGGTCAGCCTGTCATCAGCGATAAGGGCGTCGTGGGCCAGGTTGTGGCGGTTGCCAAACTGACCAGCCGCGTGTTGCTGATTTGCGATGCCACCCATGCACTGCCGATTCAGGTGCTGCGTAACGATATTCGCGTGATTGCCGCCGGTAATGGCTGCACGGACGATCTGCAACTGGAACACCTGCCTGCCAACACGGATATCCGCGTGGGCGACGTGCTGGTGACGTCCGGTCTGGGCGGTCGTTTCCCTGAGGGCTACCCGGTTGCGGTTGTCTCTTCCGTGAAGCTCGACACTCAGCGTGCCTACACCGTGATTCAGGCGCGTCCAACGGCCGGCTTGCAGCGTTTGCGCTACCTGTTGCTGCTGTGGGGCGCCGATCGTAACGGCGCTAACCCGATGACACCGGAAGATGTGCATCGCGTGGCCAACGAACGCCTGATGCAGATGATGCCGCAGGTGCTGCCTGCGCCGGATGCGATGGGACCACCTGCACCCGTACCGGCTCCGGCGACGGGGTTAACGCAGCCGCTGCCGGATGCGCCCCCACCGCCGCAAGTCTCGGGTGGAGGGCAGTAGTGGCCAGTTATCGTAGCCAGGGGCGCTGGGTAATCTGGCTCTCATTCCTCGTTGCACTGTTGCTGCAAATTATGCCCTGGCCGGACGACATTCTTGTTTTCCGGCCAAACTGGGTATTGCTCATTTTGCTCTACTGGATCCTTGCCCTGCCGCACCGCGTAAATGTCGGCACAGGTTTTGTGATGGGTGCCATACTGGATCTTATCAGTGGCTCTACGCTTGGCGTCCGCGCCTTATCCATGAGCATTATTGCGTATCTCGTCGCACTCAAATTCCAGCTCTTTCGTAACCTTGCGCTCTGGCAACAGGCGCTGGTAGTGATGTTGTTGTCGCTCGCTGCGGATATCGTTGTTTTCTGGGCAGAGTTTTTAGTGATCAACGTCTCTTTCCGACCGGAAGTGTTCTGGAGTAGTGTAGTAAACGGTGTGCTCTGGCCGTGGCTGTTCCTGCTGATGCGTAAAATTCGCCAGCAGTTTGCCGTGCAATAAAAGGTTTCTATGACGTCTTTGTATCTTGCCTCCGGTTCTCCGCGTCGCCAGGAACTGCTCGCGCAGTTGGGTGTCTCCTTCGAACGCATCGTTACCGGTATCGAAGAAAAACGTGCTGAGGGTGAAAGCGCTCAGCAGTATGTCTCTCGTCTGGCGCGTGAAAAAGCGCAGGCGGGCGTTGCATGCGTGCCGCGTGACTTACCGGTGCTGGGTGCGGATACCATCGTTATTCTCAATGGTGAGGTGCTTGAGAAACCCCGCGACGCAGACCATGCGGCGCGGATGCTGCGTAATATGTCCGGACAAACCCATCAGGTGATGACGGCGGTAGCGCTGGCAGATAGCCAGTACGTTCTGGATTGCCTTGTGGTAACGGAAGTGACGTTCAGAGTCCTCACCGACGAGGAGATCGCCGGCTATATCGCCAGCGGTGAACCTATGGATAAAGCAGGTGCATACGGTATTCAAGGGTTGGGTGGCTGTTTTGTCAGGAAGATAAATGGCAGCTATCACGCCGTAGTCGGCTTACCGCTGGTGGAAACGTATGAGTTGCTGAGCAATTTTAACTCACTGCGTGAGGGAAGGGATAATTATGACGGCTGAATTGTTGGTAAACGTAACGCCATCGGAAACCCGTGTGGCCTACATTGATGGTGGCATTCTCCAGGAAATTCATATTGAGCGTGAAGCGCGACGCGGAATCGTAGGCAATATCTACAAAGGTCGTGTCAGTCGTGTCCTGCCGGGTATGCAGGCGGCTTTTGTAGATATTGGGCTCGATAAGGCGGCGTTTTTACATGCCTCCGATATCATGCCGCACACCGAATGTGTGGCAGGCGAAGAGCAAAAGCAGTTTGCCGTGCGCGACATCTCTGAGCTGGTGCGTCAGGGCCAGGATCTGATGGTACAGGTGGTAAAAGATCCGCTTGGCACCAAAGGCGCGCGTCTGACCACCGACATCACCCTGCCTTCACGCTATCTGGTCTTTATGCCGGGGGCGTCGCACGTCGGCGTGTCACAGCGCATTGAGAGCGAAAGCGAGCGTGAGCGCCTGAAAAAGGTGGTCAGCGCCTACTGCGACGAGCAGGGCGGGTTTATTATCCGTACCGCGGCGGAAGGGATCAGCGAAGAAGATCTGGCCTCGGATGCGGCCTACCTGAAGCGCGTCTGGACCAAAGTGATGGAGCGTAAAAAACGCAACCAGACCCGCTACCGGCTGTACGGTGAGCTGGCGCTCGCTCAGCGCGTATTACGTGATTTCGCCGACGCCCAGCTTGACCGCATCCGCGTGGATTCCCGTCTGACGTACGAAGCCTTACTGGAGTTCACCGCCGAGTACATCCCGGAAATGCCGGGTCTGCTGGAGCATTACACCGGACGCCAGCCAATATTTGACCTCTATGACGTTGAAAACGAAATCCAGCGTGCGCTGGAGCGTAAGGTTGAGCTGAAATCGGGTGGCTATCTGATCATCGATCAAACCGAAGCGATGACCACCGTCGACATCAACACCGGCGCGTTTGTCGGCCATCGCAACCTCGATGACACCATCTTCAACACCAACATAGAAGCGACGCAGGCCATCGCGCGTCAGCTTCGTCTGCGTAATCTGGGCGGCATTATCATCATCGACTTTATCGATATGAACAATGAAGATCACCGCCGTCGCGTGCTGCACTCTCTGGAGCAGGCGCTGAGTAAGGACCGCGTGAAAACCAGCATCAATGGCTTCTCGCAGCTCGGTCTGGTGGAAATGACCCGGAAACGGACCCGCGAAAGCGTGGAACATGTCCTGTGTAATGAGTGTCCAACCTGCCATGGACGCGGAACGGTAAAGACGGTGGAGACGGTCTGCTACGAGATCATGCGTGAGATTGTCCGTGTCCATCATGCCTACGACTCAGACCGTTTTCTGGTCTATGCTTCCCCTGCGGTGGCGGAGGCCCTGAAAGGGGAAGAGTCGCACGCGCTGGCAGAAGTGGAAATCTTTGTCGGCAAACAGGTAAAAGTGCAAATTGAGCCGCTCTATAACCAGGAGCAGTTTGACGTCGTCATGATGTAAACGCAGTTCGCTGCGAGATTTAAGGCTGACAAGGAGAGACGCGTGAGGCGATTGCCGGGGATTTTACTGCTTACAGGGGCAACGCTGGTCGTGATTGTCGCGTTGCTCGTGAGCGGGCTGCGTCTCGCCTTGCCGCATCTGGACAGCTGGCGTCCGCAGATCCTGGCAAAAATCGAATCCGCCACCGGCCTGCCGGTGGACGTGAGTCATATCGAGGCAAGCTGGCAGAACTTTGGCCCGACGCTAGATGCCCGGGATATCAGCGCCGGCCTGAAAGATGGCGGCCACCTCAAAATCAAACGCGTCACCCTGGCGCTGGATATCTGGCAAAGCCTGCTGCATCTGCGCTGGCAGTTTCGCGATCTCACCTTCTGGCAACTTCAGCTGATGACTAACACGCCGCTGCGAAGCGGCGACAGCGATCGGGGGCTGGAAACCAGCCGTATCAGCGATCTGTTCCTGCGGCAGTTCGATCATTTCGATCTGCGCGACAGCGAAGTGAGCTTTATTACTCTTTCCGGCCAGCGCGCTGAGCTGGCGATCCCACAGCTGACCTGGTTAAACGGGAAAGATCGCCACCGCGCCGAGGGGCAGGTGAATCTCTCCAGCCTGAACGGGCAGCACGGCGTTATGCAGGTGCGGATGGATCTGCGTGACGACAATGGCTTGCTGAACAACGGCAGGGTGTGGCTACAGGCGGACGACGTGGACGTGAAGCCGTGGCTAGGTGAGTGGTTACAGCAGAACATGCAGCTGGAGACCGCGCGCTTCAGCCTGGAAGGCTGGATGACCCTGACGAACGGGACGTTCGCCAGCGGCGATATCTGGCTTAAGCAGGGGGGCGCGAGCTGGAAAGGGGAAAACCATCAGCATCAACTTTCCGTCGATAACCTCACCGCACACGTGACGCAGGATAAAGGCGGCTGGCAGTTCGCTATACCGGATACGCGCATCTCCATGGATAACAAACCCTGGCCGCGCGGCGCGCTGACGCTGGCGTGGATGCCGGAGCAGGACGTCGGCGGGATAAACGGTAAACGCAGCGACGAGCTGCGTATCCGCGCCAGTAACCTGGATCTGACGCCGATCGAAGGGCTGCGTTCAATGGCCGCAAAACTCTCCCCGGAGCTGGGCGAAATCTGGCTGGCGACGCAGCCGAGCGGGCAAATAAACCGGCTGGCGTTGGATATTCCGCTCCAGGCTACGGAAAAGACGCGTTTTCAGGCGGCATGGAAAAATCTCGCATGGAAACAGTGGAAACTGCTGCCGGGTGCCGAGCACTTCAGCGGTAAACTGGAAGGAAGCGTGGAAAACGGCAGGCTGACAGCAGAAATGCAGGACGCGAAAATGCCGTACGAAACGGTCTTCCGTGCGCCACTGGAGATCGAAAAGGGAAATGCCACCCTCAACTGGCTGAAGAATGACAAAGGTTTTCAGCTCGATGGCCGCGATATCGATGTGAAAGCCAAAGCGGTACATGCCCGCGGTAATTTCCGTTATCTACAGCCTGAAGGCGATGAGCCGTGGTTGGGTATTCTGGCGGGCATCAGCACGGATGACGGTTCGCAGGCGTGGCGCTACTTCCCGGAAAACCTGATGGGGAAAGCGCTGGTGGACTATCTCAGCGGCGCCATTCAGGGCGGCCAGGCGGATAACGCCACGCTGGTCTACGGCGGCAACCCGCACCTGTTCCCGTATAAGCACAACGAAGGCCAGTTCCAGGTTCTGGTGCCGCTACGCAACGCCACCTATGCCTTCCAGCCGGACTGGCCGGCGCTGAAGAATCTGGATATTGAACTCAACTTCCTGAATGACGGCCTGTGGATGAAGACGGACAGCGTTGCGCTGGGCGGCGTAACGGCAAGCAACCTGACGGCAAACATCCCGGATTACTCCAAAGAGAAACTGCTGATCGATGCGGATATTAAGGGGCCGGGTAAAGCGGTTGGCCCGTACTTTGAAGATACGCCGCTGAATGACTCCCTGGCAGCCACCCTTCAGCAGTTGCAGTTAGATGGCGATGTGAATGCTCGCTTACATCTGGATATCCCGCTGGACGGTGAAATGACCACCGCCAAAGGTGACGTTCGCCTTAATAACAACAGCCTCTATATCAAGCCGCTGGACAGCACGCTGAAAAACCTCAGCGGTCAGTTCAGCTTTGTTAACGGCACGCTGAAAAGTGAGCCGCTGAAAGCGACCTGGTTCAATCAACCCGTCAATATCGATTTCTCCACCACCGAGGGCGATAAAGCCTACCAGGTGGCGGTCAATATGGACGCGAACTGGCAGCCGTCACGCATGGATGTTCTGCCGAAGCCGATTGAAAATGCGGTGGACGGCGCGGTGTCATGGAATGGCAAGGTCGCCATCGACCTGCCTTATCATGCCGGTGCGCGCTATAACGTCGACATTACGGGCGATCTGAAAAACCTCAGCAGCCAACTTCCCGCGCCGCTGAATAAGAAAAGCGGTGAAGCATTGCCCGTCAATGTTAAGGTTGCGGGCAACCTTAACAGCTTCGATTTAACCGGAAACGCTGGTGGAACAAACCACTTCAACAGCCGCTGGCTGCTTAACCGCAAGCTGACGCTGGACAGAGCGATCTGGACGACGGACAGCCGTACCACGCCGCCGCTGCCGGAGCAGGCGGGCGTTGAACTGAATCTCCCGCCGATGGATGGCGCAGAGTGGCTGGCACTGTTCCAGAAAGGTGTCGGGCAAAACGTCGACCAAACGGCGCAGTTCCCACAGTCCATTACCTTGCGCACGCCTGCGCTGACGCTGGGCGGGCAGCAGTGGAACAACCTGAGTATTGTCTCCCGGCCGACGGTAAACGGCTCAAAGGTCGAGGCGCAGGGGCGTGAGATTAACGGTTCGTTGACCATGCGCGATCACGCGCCATGGCAGGCGGCTATCCGTTATCTCTATTACAATCCGACCTTTACGGCGTCTAAAGCACAGTCGACAAGCGCTTCTCCTGTCAGTGGCAGTGGAACGTCGCGCGTGGATTTCAGCGGCTGGCCCGATCTCCAGTTGCGCTGTGCGGAGTGCTGGCTGTGGGGGCAAAAATATGGCCGTATCGACGGTGATTTTGCTATTCAGGGCAATACGCTGAGCCTCTCTGGTGGGCTGGTGGATACCGGCTTTGGCCGCATGACTGCCGCTGGCGAATGGGTGAACAAACCGGGTGAACAGCGCACCTCGCTGAAAGGCGATATTAAAGGCAACAAGCTGGACGCCGCAGCTAACTTCTTCGGCATTAGCACGCCGCTTCGCGGATCGTCCTTCGATGTGAATTACGATCTGCACTGGCGCGCAGCGCCGTGGACACCCGATGAAGCTTCGCTTAACGGCATCCTGAAAACCCACTTCGGTAAGGGGGAGATTGCCGATGTGAGCACGGGGCGCGCCGGGCAGATCCTGCGTCTGCTGAGTTTTGACGCGCTGCTGCGCAAGCTGCGCTTCGACTTTAGCGACACCTTCAGCGAAGGTTTCTACTACGATTCCATTCGCAGCACGGCGTGGATCAAAGACGGCGTTCTGCACACCGACGACACGCTGGTGGACGGCCTGGAAGCGGATATCGCGATGAAAGGGTCAGTGGATCTCGTGCGCCGCGAGCTGGATATGGAAGCCGTGGTGGCGCCGGAGATTTCCGCAAGCGTGGGCGTTGCGGCAGCCTTTGTGGTCAATCCGATCGTCGGGGCGGCGGTGTTTGCGGCCAGTAAAGTGCTGGGACCGCTCTGGAGCAAAGTCTCGATTCTGCGCTATCGCATCACCGGGCCGGTTGATAAACCACAGATTAATGAGGTGCTGCGCCAGCCGCGCAAAGAAGCACAGCAATGATTTGACGTGGGCAGGTAATTGCCTCACTCTCAATAAATACGATCTTTATACCGCCACTGGCGGCAACGAACGAGTAGCAATAGATGAGTCTGAACCTGGTAAGTGAACATTTGCTCGCAGCGAACGGCCTGAGCCATCAGGACCTGTTCTCCATTCTTGGTCAACTGACCGAACGCCGCCTCGACTACGGCGATCTCTATTTCCAGTCGAGCTATCACGAATCCTGGGTTTTAGAAGACAGCATCATTAAAGATGGCTCTTATAACATTGACCAGGGCGTCGGCGTGCGCGCCGTCAGCGGCGAAAAAACCGGTTTTGCCTATGCAGACCAGATAAGCCTGGCCGCGCTGGAGCAGAGCGCGCAGGCGGCGCGAACCATTGTGCGCGATACGGGCGACGGACGGGTGAAAACGCTGGGTGAAGTGCAGCACGCTGCGCTCTATACCAGCATCGACCCGCTGCAAAGCATGAGCCGCGAAGAGAAGCTGGACATCCTTCGTCGCGTGGACAAAGTGGCTCGCGCGGCGGATAAACGCGTGCAGGAAGTCTCTGCCAGCCTGACCGGTGTTTATGAACTGATCCTGGTGGCGGCGACGGACGGTACCCTGGCGGCGGATGTTCGCCCGCTGGTGCGTCTCTCTATCAGCGTGCAGGTTGAAGACGACGGCAAGCGCGAGCGCGGCTCCAGCGGTGGCGGTGGTCGTTTTGGTTATGACTGGTTCCTGGGTGATGTCGACGGCGAAGCCCGCGCGGATGCATGGGCAAAAGAAGCCGTGCGCATGGCGCTGGTCAACCTGTCTGCCGTGGCTGCACCCGCCGGTACGTTGCCGGTGGTACTGGGCGCAGGCTGGCCGGGCGTGCTGCTGCACGAAGCGGTCGGTCACGGCCTGGAAGGTGATTTCAACCGTCGCGGGACGTCCGTATTCAGCGGTCAGATGGGGCAGCTTGTCTCCTCAGAGCTGTGTACCGTGGTGGATGATGGCACCATGCTCGACCGTCGCGGCTCGATTTCTATCGACGATGAAGGTACGCCGGGTCAGTACAACGTGCTGATCGAAAACGGCGTACTGAAAGGCTACATGCAGGACAAGCTTAACGCGCGCCTGATGGGCGTTGCGCCGACGGGTAACGGCCGTCGCGAATCCTACGCACATCTGCCGATGCCGCGCATGACCAATACTTACATGCTGCCGGGCCAGTCCACGCCGCAGGAGATTATCGAATCCGTTGATTACGGTATCTTCGCGCCAAACTTTGGCGGCGGTCAGGTGGATATCACCTCCGGCAAATTTGTCTTCTCTACCTCAGAGGCGTATCTGATTGAGAAGGGCAAAGTGACCAAAGCGGTGAAGGGCGCAACCCTGATTGGCTCCGGCATTGAGGCCATGCAGCAGATTTCCATGGTCGGTAACGACCTGAAACTGGATAACGGCGTGGGCGTTTGCGGCAAAGAGGGCCAGAGCCTGCCTGTGGGCGTCGGTCAGCCTACGTTGAAAGTGGATAATCTGACGGTGGGCGGCACGGCGTAAATTTTCCCCCGCACTCTAACCCTCTCCCCAACGGGGAGAGGGGAAAAGCCTACTCTTTCCTTCTACCTCGCATGCCCTGAAACAGCTCCGCCACTTCCACAAAATAGTCCGTCAGATAGTTAATACAGACCTGCACCTTCAGCGGCAGCTTGTCCTTTTCGGTATAGAGCGCGTACACCGGACGCGGATCGGACTGGTAGCGCGGGAAGAGGATCTCCAGCACGCCGCTGTTGATCTCGTTGATCACCCACATCAGCGGTACGTAGGCGATCCCGGCCCCGGCCACCAGCCAGCGTGAGATGGTCATCGGATCGTTGGTCACGAAGCGGCCTTCAGGCAGCAGTTTAGTGGAAAGCCCTTCCGGCGCGATCAGTTCAAATTCGTTATCTGGCCGAACGCTGTATTCCAGCCACGAGTGGTTGCTCAGGTCGGCAGGTTTTTCCGGCACGCCATACTGTGCCAGATAGCTTTTCGAAGCGCAGACCACCATCGGCATGCTGCCCAGTCGACGCGAGAACAGGCTCGAGTCCTGCAACGCGCCAACGCGGATCACCACGTCTAACCCATCGGCAATCAGGTCCGGTGCCGGAATGCCCGTTACCAGATTAACGGTTAAACCGGGATACTCTTTAAGCATTTCCGCCGTCATGGCAGCGAGAACATTTTGTGCCATAGTTGAAGAACAACCGATACGCAGCGTGCCGATAGGCGTGTTGTTAAAGGCATAGAGCTGCTCGTGAACATCCTGCACCTCATGCAGCATTCGACGGCAGCCCTGATAGTAAATTTTACCCGCTTCCGTCAGCCCGATGCTGCGGGTGCTGCGGTTGAGCAGCTTCACCTGGAGCTCATCTTCCAGTTTTGACACTGTCTGGCTAATGGATGAGACGCTCATTTGTAGCTGACGTGCTGCGGCGGTAAAAGAGCCTTGCTCAACCACTTTCGCAAAGACGGACATGCGTTTTAGACGTTCCATTATTCACTCTGGCTTAAAAGTGATTTAGATCACATATGATAGATAACAGCATAACAGTTACGTTAATATATTATTAATTACATAACGGCTGCGCCACTCTCGCCCGGCAATTCTTGCTCTCCTGCGGCGGCGCGAGCTTAAAAATCCAGTAACCTGCACTCTCTTTAATCAAGGTCAACATGAGTCTGTTTCCCGTTATCGTGGTGTTCGGTTTGTCGTTCCCACCGATATTTTTCGAGCTTCTTTTATCACTGGCGATCTTCTGGCTGGTGCGCAAGGTGCTGGTCCCTACCGGGATTTATGATTTCGTCTGGCATCCTGCATTGTTCAATACCGCGCTGTATTGCTGCCTGTTCTATTTAATATCGCGCATGTTTGTCTGAGGTTGATGTGAAAACGCTAACAAGAAAAATCTCCCGCACTGCCATCACTATGGCGCTGGTCATCCTGGCGTTCATCGCTATTTTTCGCGCTTGGGTTTATTACACCGAATCCCCGTGGACGCGCGATGCGCGTTTCAGCGCGGAGGTGGTCGCGATAGCGCCCGATGTCGCCGGTCTCATTACGGCGGTCAACGTCCACGATAACCAACTGGTGAAAAAAGATCAGGTGCTGTTCACCATCGACCAGCCGCGCTATCAAAAAGCGCTGGAAGAAGCGGAAGCCGACGTGGCGTATTACAACGCGCTGGCCGCTGAAAAACGCCGTGAAGCAGGTCGCCGTAACAAGCTGGGCATCCAGGCTATGTCCCGGGAAGAGATTGACCAGTCTAATAACGTGCTGCAAACCGTGCTGCATCAGCTGGCAAAAGCGCAGGCGACGCGCGATCTGGCGAAGCTCGATCTGGAACGTACCGTTATCCGCGCGCCGTCCGATGGCTGGGTGACCAACCTCAACGTCTATGCGGGTGAGTTTATCACGCGCGGCTCAACTGCCGTGGCGCTGGTGAAACAGAACTCCTTCTACGTCCTCGCCTATATGGAAGAGACCAAGCTGGAAGGCGTGCGTCCGGGCTATCGCGCCGAAATCACGCCGCTCGGCAGCAACCGGGTCCTGAAGGGAACCGTGGACAGCGTGGCCGCGGGGGTGACCAACTCCAGCAGTACCAATGATACAAAAGGGATGGCGACCGTCGATTCTAACCTCGAGTGGGTTCGCCTGGCGCAGCGCGTACCGGTACGCATTCGTCTGGATGAGCAGCAGAGCAACCTCTGGCCCGCAGGCACCACCGCGACGGTGGTGATCACGGGTGAAAAAGACCGTGATGCCAGCCAGGATTCTATCTTCCGTCAAATCGCCCATCGCCTGCGCGAGTTTGGTTGATCGCTATGGGCATTTTTTCCATCGCCAGCCAGCACATCCGCTTCGCCGTGAAGCTGGCATGCGCCATTGTGCTGGCGCTGTTTGTTGGCTTCCATTTCCAGCTTGAAACGCCGCGCTGGGCCGTTCTGACCGCCGCGATCGTCGCCGCCGGTCCAGCCTTCGCGGCGGGTGGCGAACCTTACTCCGGGGCAATTCGCTATCGCGGGATGCTGCGTATTATCGGCACCTTTATCGGCTGTATCGCCGCCCTGACCATTATCATCCTGATGATCCGCACGCCGCTGCTGATGCTGATTGTGTGCTGTATCTGGGCGGGTTTTTGCACCTGGGTCTCTTCGCTGGTGAAGGTGGAGAACTCGTACGCCTGGGGTCTGGCGGGATATACCGCGCTGATTATTATCATCACCATTCAGAGTGAACCGCTGCTTGCTCCGCAGTTCGCCGTCGAACGTTGTAGCGAGATTGTCATTGGTATCGTCTGCGCGATTGTCGCAGATCTGCTCTTCTCTCCGCGATCCATCAAGCAGGAAGTCGATCGTGAGCTGGACGCGCTGATTGTTGCTCAGTACCAGCTTATGCAGCTGTGCATTAAGCACGGCGACAGCGAAGAGGTCGACAAGGCCTGGAGCGCGCTGGTGCGCCGCACGCAGGCGCTGGAAGGGATGCGCAGTAATCTCAACATGGAGTCTTCCCGCTGGGAGCGGGCCAATCGTCGTCTGAAAGCGATCAATACCGTCTCGCTAACGCTGATCACCCAGGCGTGTGAAACCTACCTGATTCAGAACACCCGCCCCGAAGTGGTAACGGATACTTTCCGCGAACTGTTTGATGAGCCCGTGGAGACGGTGCAGGACGTGCATCGACAGCTCAAACGCATGCGTCGTGTGATTGCCTGGACAGGAGAACGGGATACGCCAGTCACCATTTATACCTGGGTTGGCGCCGCAACGCGCTACCTGCTCCTGAAACGCGGCGTGATTAGCAACACCAAAATCAGTGCGGCGGAAGAAGAGGTGTTACAGGGCGAAGTGGTGATCAAACCGGAGTCCGCCGAGCGCCACCATGCGATGGTTAACTTCTGGCGTACCACCCTGGCCTGTATACTCGGCACGCTGTTCTGGCTGTGGACCGGCTGGACGTCCGGCAGCGGCGCGATGGTGATGATTGCCGTCGTCACCGCGCTGGCGATGCGTCTGCCCAACCCGCGCATGGTCGCGATCGATTTTCTGTACGGCACCATTGCGGCGTTACCCATTGGTGCGCTCTACTTCCTGGTGATTATTCCCTCGACGCAGCAAAGCATGCTTTTGCTCTGCATCAGCCTGGCGGTGATGGCGTTCTTTATCGGGATTGAGGTACAAAAACGCCGTCTGGGATCGTTGGGTGCGCTGGCGAGCACGATTAACATCATCGTGCTGGATAACCCGATGACCTTCCATTTCAGCCAGTTCCTGGATAGCGCATTAGGTCAGCTGGTGGGCTGTTTCCTGGCGATGATGGTGATCCTGCTGGTGCGGGATAACTCTCAGGCGCGGACAGGGCGTGTGCTGCTGAATCAGTTTGTGTCGGCCGCCGTATCGTCATTGACTACCAACACCGCGCGGCGTAAGGAGAACCACCTGCCGGCGCTCTATCAACAGCTGTTCCTGTTGCTGAATAAATTCCCGGGCGATGTCGCCCGCTTCCGCCTGGCGTTAACCATGATTATCGCGCACCAGCGTCTGCGGAACGCGCCAGTGCCGATCAACGACGATTTGTCCGCCTACCACCGCCAGCTACGGCGAACGGCGGACCATGTGATATCGGCATCCAGTGATGACAAACGTCGCCGCTACTTTAAGCAACTGCTGGAGGAACTGGATATCTACCAGGAGAAACTGCGGATCTGGGAAGCGCCGCCGCAGGTTACCGAGCCGGTAGAGCGGCTGGTGTTTATGCTGCACCGCTACCAGAATGCGCTGACAGACAGCTAACGAAGAGAAAACCGACGCCAAAAGCGTCGGTTTTTTTGTGGCTATACTTATTCTTGCAGGTTCAAACATTCAGGAAGGGAGGACACATGACAACCCAGGCTCTTCAGGACAGTATCCTTTTTCAGACCGGGTATCTGGTTAACGGTATCTGGAAAACACTCGACACCACGTTTGATGTGCTAAACCCGGCCACGGGTGAGGTGGTCGCGAAAGTGGCGAAAGCAGGGAAAGCCGAAACCGAAGAGGCCATTGCGGCCGCGACGAAGGCCTTTCCCGCATGGCGCGCAAAAACGGCAAAAGAGCGTTCCGCGATCCTCTATCGCTGGTATGAACTGATTATCGAGAACAAAAGCTGGCTCGGGCGGCTGATGACTACCGAGCAGGGCAAGCCGCTGAAAGAGGCTGAGGGTGAGGTGGACTACGCTGCCAGCTTCATTCAGTGGTTTGCCGAGCAGGCCAAGCGCGCCAACGGTGAAATCATTCCTCCGGTTAAACCCGGCTCCCGTATTCTGGCCACTCGTGAACCTGTCGGGGTGGTTGCTGCTATCACGCCATGGAATTTCCCGATGGCCATGCTCACCCGTAAGCTCGGTCCGGCGCTGGCAGCAGGATGTACCGGCGTCATCAAGCCTGCAAACAACACGCCGCTGAGCGCCTTTGCGCTGCTGACGCTGGCGAAGCAGGCCGGTGTGCCGGATGGTGTGCTGAATGCGGTCGCGGGGAGCACCTCAGAAATTAGTGACGCCATTATGGCCAGCCATGACGTGCGCAAAATCTCGTTTACCGGATCAACCGCCGTCGGGAAAACGCTGGTTCGCAATTCCGCAGAGACCATGAAAAAGGTATCGATGGAGCTAGGCGGTAATGCGCCATATATCGTTTTCGAGGACGCGGATATTGAGGCCGCCGTCAAAGGCGCGATCGCCAATAAGTTCCGTAACGCCGGGCAGGTCTGCGTCAGCGTAAACCGTTTCTATATTCAGGAGACGGTCTATGACAAGTTTGTCAATCAACTTGCCGATGCGGTGAAGGCGCTGAAGGTGGGTAACGGTCTGGACGAGGGCGTCGTTGTCGGCCCGCTGATTGAGCCTTCGGCTGTCGAAAAAGTCCGTGAGCACGTCGAAGATGCGGTAGCGAAGGGCGCCACGGTGCTGGCTGGGGGTAAACCGCACGAACTTGGCGGCAACTTCTGGATGCCAACCGTACTCGGTGACTGCCATGAAGGCATGAAGCTGGCAGAAGAGGAGACCTTTGGTCCCGTTGCCGCCTGCTTCCGCTTCACGTCGGAAGACGAAGTGGTTATGCGCGCTAACAATACGCCTTACGGGCTGGCAGCCTACTTTTATACCCAGAATCTCTCGCGCGTGTTCCGCGTCTCGCAGGCCATTGAGAGCGGCATGATCGGAATTAATGAATGTGCGGTCTCGACCGAGCTGGGTCCGTTTGGGGGCGTAAAAGAGTCCGGGCTGGGCCGCGAAGGGTCCGTGCT
Source organism: Enterobacter cloacae complex sp. P18RS (assembly GCF_014982105.1). NCBI lineage: Bacteria > Pseudomonadati > Pseudomonadota > Gammaproteobacteria > Enterobacterales > Enterobacteriaceae > Enterobacter > Enterobacter cloacae complex sp. P18RS. Next base: position 37,366 of record NZ_JADCKV010000002.1, read on the forward strand.
GGGGCTGGAGGAGTTTCTGGAAGTCAAAACCCTGCATATCGGGGGATTATAATAGACAGGGCGGCATTTGCCGCCCGCCTGTACCGGGTGGCTGGCAATGAAAATTTATACCTTTGATTTTGACGAAATTGAGAGTCAGGAAGACTTCTATCGCGAGTTTATTCGGGCGTTCGACCTGGAGCGGGGCAGCGTAAGCAATCTTGATATGCTGTGGGATGTGGTTACCGGCGATCGTCTGCCGTTACCGCTGGAAATCGAATTTACCCATCTGCCTGAAAAACTACGCAGACGCTTTGGTGCATTGATTTTATTGTTTGATGAAGCGGAGGAGGAGCTGGAAGGGCAACTGCGTTTCAACGTGCGCCAGTGATAAAAAAGCCCCTGACCGGGAGGTCAGGGGCAAGTCGTATGATGAGATACGACGAGGGTTTATTTGTACAGTTCTGCGGTAGCGTGCCAGTGGTCGCCACTGCGCGCTTCGATGATGCGATAGGATGACGCACCCTGTTCTTCCGCTTTTTTGTTCAGCATTTCGTGCATGTCCATCGGAGACGTACCGATGGCGCCAACAGAAACAGTCCCGATAGCCTGACGGGATTGTGCCTGTTCAGCATTGATGGTGTCGGCTGCAAACGCACCGAATGACAGGACTGACAGTACGCTCAGGGCAGCTACAGTGGTTTTAATTTTCATGATTATTTACCTCGTCAATTATTTTACTGGGGTCTTTGTTCTGTGACCCTCATCACAAAATCAAGTATACACTAATCACGCAAAAAATTAATACCAGACTAATGGTTTCGTCTGTTATTACGCGTTAAAAAATTCATTTTTTATAACGAGAATGCATAAAAAAGGGCGTCACAATGCGAGGTTTGTGGTTTTTTCTTATGTAAATCAAAGGGGTATGGTAATTTGATTTTTTGTGCGATTTTGCGGCAGATCATTCACTGAATGAATGTTAACAGGCGGTAAAAAGCACTATTTGCAAAAGTAGCAGGCAGAGAAAAGCAGGGTAAAACGCGGTAAAAGCAGAATGATCCCCGCAGCCAGGCGCTACGGGGCAGACAATTACAGCTCCTGTTCGAACAGGACCAGAATCGCTTCGTAGAGGTCTTTCACCGAGAAACCATTTGCCGGGGTGGTAAAAATGGTGTCATCACCAGCGATAGTTCCGAGGATCCCCTCTGCTTTACCCAGCGAGTCCAGCAGGCGGGCAATCAGCTGGGCTGCGCCCGGGCTGGTGTGGATCACGACCACGGCATCGTTGTAGTCGATGTCCAGAACCAGGTTTTTCAGCGGGCTGGAGGTCGTTGGCACGCCAAGTTCAGCAGGCAGGCAATAAACCATTTCCATTTTGGCGTTGCGCGTACGCACCGCACCAAACTTGGTTAACATGCGAGAGACCTTCGACTGGTTGATGTTGTCGAAGCCTTGTTCCTGCAACGCCTGAACAATTTCTCCCTGAGAACTGAATTTCTCTTCTTTGAGTAGCGCTTTAAACGCCTTCACTAATTCTTCTTGCTTAGACGAGCTTCGCATAAGTCACCCGGAATATGACGATAGAAACAACATTATTATGCATGTGGATGAATTTTTATGCAAATTATCTACCTGGCACCAGGCTGAAATAATGTTATGAAAGGGAGAGATTTTATCAGATTTCGTTATCGGAAAACATGCCTGGGTCACGCCGCGCAAATAAGCTTAAAAGTAAATTAAATGTTATCAAAATGATGTTGTTTTGGTGGCGTGGCAGGGTGTATTGTAACCCCCTCTTAATTCGTTGTTGCCTGCATCCCGATAGTATTCAGGTGAAGGCGAAAGACGTGCGACCTCAAATTCTTTAGCGATGAAAATTGTAATTAATGACGTGCTGAATTATGGTCGCCGCAACGGAGTTACAGATACTTAAGTTAACCATAATAAGGAGTTTAGGATGAAAGTCGCAGTCCTCGGCGCTGCTGGTGGTATCGGCCAGGCGCTTGCCCTACTACTGAAAACCCAACTGCCTTCAGGCTCAGAACTCTCCCTGTACGATATTGCTCCGGTAACCCCAGGTGTGGCGGTTGACCTGAGCCACATCCCGACAGCTGTGAAAATCAAAGGCTTCTCCGGTGAAGATGCGCGTCCTGCGTTGCAGGGTGCCGACGTGGTGCTGATCTCCGCGGGTGTTGCGCGTAAACCGGGTATGGATCGTTCAGACCTGTTCAACGTCAACGCGGGCATCGTGAAAAACCTGGTTCAGCAGATTGCTGAAACCTGCCCGAAAGCGTGCATCGGGATCATCACCAACCCGGTGAACACCACCGTTGCTATCGCAGCAGAAGTGCTGAAGAAAGCGGGCGTTTACGACAAGAACAAACTGTTCGGCGTAACTACGCTGGATATCATCCGCTCCAATACCTTCGTGGCTGAGCTGAAAGGCAAGCAGCCAACGGAAGTGGAAGTGCCGGTTATCGGCGGTCATTCTGGCGTGACCATCCTGCCTCTGCTGTCGCAGATCCCGGGCGTGAGCTTCACCGAGCAGGAAGTGGCTGACCTGACCAAACGTATTCAGAACGCAGGCACCGAAGTGGTGGAAGCGAAGGCGGGTGGCGGTTCTGCAACCCTGTCTATGGGCCAGGCGGCGGCACGTTTCGGCCTGTCTCTGGTTCGCGCGTTGCAGGGCGAAAAAGGCGTTGTTGAATGCGCCTATGTTGAAGGCGACGGTGAACACGCGCGCTTCTTCTCTCAGCCGCTGCTGCTGGGTAAAAACGGTGTTGAAGAGCGTAAGTCTATCGGCACGCTGAGCGCGTTTGAGCAAAACGCGATGGAAGGCATGCTGGATACGCTGAAGAAAGACATTACGCTGGGCGAAGAGTTCGTTAACAAGTGATCTTATCCCGGTAAAAAAAACGGAGCGTTAAGCTCCGTTTTTTTATGCCCGTCAGTTAGTGGCCGGGTATTCCTGGATGGTGACCTGAATCGTCAGCTTCTTGTCATTACGCATGACTTCAACAGGGATGATGGAGCCCGGGCGAATCTCAGCCACCTGGTCCATGGTTTCCAGCGCAGAGACCGCTGGCGTACCGTTGACGGAAAGGATAACGTCGTTCACCTGGATACCTGCGTTGGCCGCCGGGCCGCCAGGCGCCACTTCGTTGACCACAATCCCCTGGATCTGATCGATACCACCGCCCTGCGTATGCATCGGCGCGATTTCACGCCCGCCAATACCGATGTAGCCACGGATCACGCGGCCATCACGGATCAGCTTGTCCATGATCTTGGTCGCCAGCTGGAACGGAATGGCAAAGCCAATCCCTTCCGGCGTTTCGCCGTCGTTGCTCTTGTCGAAGGAGAGGGTGTTAATGCCCATCAGTTCGCCCAGAGAGTTCACCAGCGCACCGCCGGAGTTACCGTGGTTGATCGAGGCATCGGTTTGCAGGAAGTTCTGCCGCCCTGACGGGTTCAGGCCGATACGACCGGTCGCGCTGATGATCCCCTGAGTGATGGTCTGGCCCAGGTTGTACGGGTTACCGATCGCCAGCACCACATCGCCGATGTGCGGCGTGCGTTTGCGATTAATCGGGATTGTCGGCAGACCGCCCGTGGCGTTGATCTTCAGCACCGCCAGGTCGGTAAGGCTGTCCGACCCCACCAGCAGGGCTTCAAACACGCGGCCATCCTGTAAGGCGACGATAATCTGGTCGGCATCGTTAATGACGTGTTTATTGGTGATGATGTAGCCCCGGTCATCCATGATCACACCGGAACCGAGCGTGCGGATCTCCAGCTGGTTATGAGCGGAACTGTTAAGCCCGCGGTTATAGACGTTAACCACGGCGGGGGCGGCACGGCGTACCGCCTGATTGTACGTCGCAGGCGTTTCATCCGTGCTGTCGAACTGAGGAGCCGACAGTTTGTTGAACTGGCGTAAAGATGGCATAGCCACCAGCAGCAGACCGGCAACGATCAAACCAATGACAATTGAACGAAAGAGCTTTAAAAGCATGATGCGTGTGTCGTTAAAAAAGGAACGGTTTGCAGCATAACATGAGTTATCCGGACATCACACGCAGCGGCGATGTCCGGAGTCGCAAATGGTTAACGCAGTAAAATGTAGAGGGTGTCGTTGCCACGGATAATTTGCAGGGCAATGACCGCCGGTTTACTCTCCAGCACCTTACGCATTTCGGCAATAGACTGCACGCGAGTGCGGTTCACGCCCACGATCACGTCGTCCTGATGTAAACCTGCCTGCGCGGCCGGGCTGCTCTTCTCAACGGTAGTGACGGTAATGCCTTTCGTGCCGTTTTTAAGCTGACCGTCGCTCAGCGTAGCGCCCTGTAGAGCAGGGGAGATCTGTTCTGCGCTGGCGGAAGAGGAGGTGCTCTTGTCCAGCGTCACTTCCACGGTCAGCGGTTTGCCCTCACGGATCAGGCCCAGCTTCACTTTAGCGCCCGGCTCCGTGGTGGCAATACGTGACCGTAATTCAGCGAAGCTGCTCAGCGGTTTATCGTTCAGGCTGACAATAATGTCGCCGGATTTCACGCCCGCTTTTGCAGAGCCTGAGTTGGGCAGCACTTCGCTGACAAACGCCCCGCGCTGGACGTTGAGCTTAAAGGCTTTGGCGATATCGGCGCTCATCTCCATGCCTTTGATGCCCAGCAGACCGCGCTTAACCTCGCCAAACTGAATCAGCTGTTGAGATAGGGTTTTCGCCATGTTACTCGGAATGGCAAAACCAATCCCGATGCTGCCGCCGCCTGGCGCGAGGATAGCGGTGTTGATGCCGATCAGCTCGCCGTTCAGATTAAGCAGCGCACCGCCGGAGTTGCCCCGGTTGATGGAGGCATCGGTCTGGATGAAGTTTTCCAGCCCTTCGAGATTCAGGCCGCTGCGCCCCAGGGCGGAGACAATCCCGGAGGTGGCGGTCTGGCCTAAACCGAACGGGTTACCGACCGCGACGGCAAAATCACCGACGCGCAGCTTATCGGAATCTGCAATGGCGATCTGGGTCAGGTTGCTGGGGTTTTGCACCTGTAGCAGGGCGATATCACTCTGATCGTCACCGCCGATCAGTTTGGCGTCAAACTCCCGACCATCGTTCAGCTGAACGCTGATTTTATCGGCCTGGCTGATCACGTGGTTATTGGTCAGGATATAGCCCTTAGCCGCGTCGATAATCACCCCTGAGCCCAGGCCTTCAAACGGCTGAGCCTGCTGATCCGGCGCGTCTTCGCCAAAATATTTCTTCAGCTCTTCAGGAATACGCTGGCTTTGGCGTGCCGTCCCTTCCACCTGAACGCTGACTACCGCAGGCAGGACTTTTTCAAGCATCGGCGCAAGGCTGGGAATGGCTTCTTGTCCAGGCACCTGCGAAGGCAGTGCCGCACTGGCGGGGAAGGACGCCGAGAGAGATAACCCGACACTTAACGCTAAGGCGCTCAACAGCTGGTTTTTTTTCTTCATTGATGCTGACTCTCGTATCCTGGAATGAAAAAGAACGGCCCCAAAAACATCTTGATGTTATTGAATTTTCAACCGCTGAACAATGAGGTGTTTGACTAAATAATAGCTGGGGACGGGAAGAAAGGATGGGCGCATAAGGTGCGCCCGTAAAATTTATTCAGGTTGTGCGATTAATCGCGTTTTACGCCACCGCGCAGCAGGCCGGACGCGCCGTCTGAATAGTCGCGTGGCATCTGAACCGGAGCCTGATCGTTACCGGCTTCAGAATCAGCCAGACGATTGCGGAAGGGGTTGGTCTCCGCGGTCATTTCCGGCAGCAGGCTGCTGGAGCTTTTCGCCATGTGCTGGTAGAGCTGGCGATAATCTGTCGCCATGTTGTCCAGCAGCTCAGCGCTACGGGCAAAGTGGCTGACCAGCTCTTCGCGATATTCTTCCAGTTCGGCTTTGTTCTTTTCCAGTTCGTATTGCAGTGACTGCTGCTGACGCAATTTGCGGTTACCGAAACGCATGGCCACAGCACCAATGATGATGCCGACGACTAAACCGATTAGCGCATATTCCCAGGTCATGAACTTCTCCCGTTGTCTTGTTGTTCCGTAGGGTGTTGGCTCGGCTCCTGCCTGTGCCTGATTATGCCACTATAACCGCTATTTCCGCAGAAGTGGAATCCTGACGTATCATCGCGTAGTGTAGAACGGCCTTTTTTTCATCAGCCACGCGCGCTGGTGAGGTTTAACTAAAGGAATAACAACAACATCATGCAAAACCTGTCCCCTTCATCGCGTTACCAACTGGCCCTGAGCGAGGGCACACACCAGCCGGATGATGTCCAGCATGAAGCGGTTAACCGCCTGGACACGATTTATCAGGAACTTCTGGCGAAACCCGCCGATGCGGTGCAGAGCAGTGGGCTGAAGGCGGCATTCGGCCGTTTACTGGGCAAAAAAGAGCCCACGGTAAACGCACCGGTTCGTGGCTTATATATGTGGGGCGGCGTTGGGCGGGGTAAGACCTGGCTGATGGACATGTTCTACCAGAGCCTGCCCGGCACGCGTAAGCAGCGCCTGCACTTTCACCGTTTTATGCTGCGGGTCCATGAAGAGCTGACGGCGCTCCAGGGCGAAACCGACCCGCTGGACATTGTGGCCGATCGCTTTAAGGCGGAAACGGACGTGCTCTGCTTCGACGAGTTCTTTGTTTCCGATATTACGGATGCCATGCTGTTGGGGGGCCTCATGAAAGCGCTGTTTGCGCGTGGGATCACTCTGGTGGCGACCTCCAATATCCCGCCGGATGAGCTTTATCGCAATGGTCTCCAGCGGGCGCGTTTCCTGCCGGCCATTGATGCTATCAAACAGCACTGCGACATCATGAACGTCGATGCCGGCGTCGATTATCGACTGCGCACATTAACGCAGGCACACCTGTGGCTTTCGCCGTTGAACGCCGACACAGCCCGCGAGATGGATAAACTGTGGCTGGCGCTGGCGGGAGCACCGCGGGGTAACGCGCCAGCGCTGGAGATTAATCATCGTCCGTTGCCGACGCTTGGCGTAGAAAACCAGACGCTGGCCGTCTCGTTTGCAACGCTCTGCGTGGACGCCCGCAGCCAGCATGACTACATTGCACTTTCGCGTCTGTTCCATACCGTTATGTTGTGGGATGTGCCCGTTATGACCCCACTCATGGAGAGCGAAGCGCGCCGCTTCATCGCGCTGGTAGATGAGTTTTACGAGCGCCACGTTAAGCTGGTGGTCAGCGCCGAGGTGCCTTTATATGAGGTTTATCAGGGCGAGCGCCTGAAGTTTGAGTTCCAGCGCTGCCTGTCGCGCCTGCAAGAGATGCAGAGCGAAGAGTACCTCAAGCGTGAGCATATGCCGTAATAAATGCTCCCCTCTCCCCGTGGGAGAGGGGCTGGGGGTGAGGGCACCAGACCGCACAATACCTGACCCCGAAAAACCCATTCCAAATCACATTTAAGGGTCGATCTTTGACCTCAACTTCTCTATAATCTTGCGACCCCACGTTACGAGAAGGTTTTTTTCCCGAAACTTTCTATGTGTCGGCATGTGCTATTCGAAGGGGTAGGTTTGCCGGACTTTGTCGTGTGAACCTCAACTGACTAAACGTTTGGGTGTTCACCAACGTGTAACTTATTATTTGGGTAAGCTTTTAATGAAAACTTTTACAGCTAAACCAGAAACCGTACAGCGCGACTGGTATGTTGTTGACGCGACCGGTAAAACTCTGGGCCGTCTGGCTACTGAACTGGCTCGTCGCCTGCGCGGTAAGCATAAAGCGGAATACACTCCGCACGTTGATACCGGTGATTACATCATCGTTCTGAACGCTGACAAAGTTGCTGTTACCGGCAACAAGCGTACTGACAAAATGTACTACCACCACACCGGCCACATCGGTGGTATCAAAGAAGCGACCTTTGAAGAGATGATTGCCCGCCGTCCTGAGCGTGTGATTGAAATCGCGGTTAAAGGCATGCTGCCAAAAGGCCCGCTGGGTCGTGCTATGTTCCGTAAACTGAAAGTTTACGCAGGCAACGAGCACAACCACGCGGCACAGCAACCGCAAGTTCTTGACATCTAATCGGGATTATAGGCAATGGCTGAAAATCAATACTACGGCACTGGTCGCCGCAAAAGTTCCGCAGCTCGCGTTTTCATCAAACCGGGCAGTGGTAAAATCGTAATCAACCAGCGTTCTCTGGAACAATACTTCGGTCGCGAAACTGCCCGCATGGTAGTTCGCCAGCCGCTGGAACTGGTTGATATGGTAGAAAAACTGGATCTGTACATCACCGTTAAAGGTGGTGGTATCTCCGGTCAGGCAGGTGCGATCCGTCACGGTATCACCCGCGCGCTGATGGAGTACGACGAATCCCTGCGTTCTGAACTGCGTAAAGCTGGCTTCGTTACTCGTGACGCTCGTCAGGTTGAACGTAAGAAAGTGGGTCTGCGTAAAGCACGTCGTCGTCCACAGTTCTCCAAACGTTAATCCATTCTGCTTATGCAGAACGATTGGCGAAAAACCCGCTTCGGCGGGTTTTTTTATGGATAATGCGCAGGTTATCCACAGTAACATTTCATATATCTTCTCTTTTTCCACATTTCCGGAATCCCCTCACCACAAAGCCATCAAAATCTGGTAAACTATCATCCAATTTTCTGCCCAAATATCGGTGAATACTCGATTTTTGTTCGATTCTTGAACAATGTGTCTTCTCTGGGATGGGCGATACATCATCTGGCTGGCCCCGTTGGGCTGGTAGCAGTAAAAATTCTGAATATACCTGGAGGTTTTCATGGCTGTCGCTGCCAACAAACGTTCGGTAATGACGCTGTTTTCTGGTCCTACTGACATTTATAGCCATCAGGTTCGTATCGTGCTGGCCGAGAAGGGTGTCAGTTTTGAGATCGAGCATGTGGAAAAGGATAACCCGCCTCAGGATCTGATCGATCTCAACCCGAGCCAAAGCGTACCGACGCTGGTGGATCGCGAGCTGACCCTGTGGGAATCCCGTATCATTATGGAATACCTGGATGAGCGTTTCCCGCATCCGCCGCTGATGCCTGTTTATCCTGTTGCGCGTGGTGAAAGCCGCCTGTACATGCAGCGTATCGAGAAAGACTGGTACTCGCTGATGAACGTTATCGTCAACGGTTCCTCTTCTGAAGCGGATGCTGCACGTAAACAGCTGCGTGAAGAGCTGCTGGCGATTGCGCCGGTATTTGGTCAAAAGCCTTTCTTCCTGAGCGACGAGTTCAGCCTGGTGGATTGCTACCTGGCTCCGTTGCTGTGGCGTCTGCCAACCCTGGGCGTAGAGTTCAGCGGCCCTGGCGCGAAAGAGCTGAAAGGCTATATGACTCGCGTCTTTGAACGCGACTCTTTCCTGGCATCTTTAACTGAACCGGAACGTGAAATGCGTCTCGGCCGAGGCTAATGACTGTGGAAATGTCACAACTTTCACCACGCCGTCCGTATCTGCTGCGCGCCTTCTATGAATGGCTGCTGGATAACCAGCTCACGCCGCACCTGGTTGTGGATGTGACGTTGCCGGGCGTGCTGGTTCCAATGGAATACGCGCGCGACGGACAGATTGTACTGAATATTGCGCCACGCGCAGTGGGTAACCTGGAGCTGGCGAACGACGAAGTGCGCTTTAATGCGCGCTTCGGCGGCGTGCCGCGTCAGGTTTCCGTGCCGCTGGCAGCTGTGCTGGCTATCTACGCCCGTGAAAACGGTGCGGGCACCATGTTTGAGCCGGAAGCGGCTTATGATGAAGAGGTTGCCAGCCTGAATGATGATGAGGCATCCGATGAACGCGAAAGCGACACGGTAATGTCTGTCATCGATGGCGATAAACCCGATCATAATGACGACACCGATCCGGATGACGAGCCACCACCACGCGGTGGTCGTCCCGCACTGCGCGTTGTGAAATAAACAAACAGGCCCGACGGGCCTGTTTTGCTTTCCGTCCCTTTTCGCCCCCTCTAATTTCCTGTGTTATGATGAACTGTTTTCCTTCAATGGCACCGGACTGCAATGAAACCGACTGATCTTAAAGCTGAAAACTCTGATGAAACCATTGGTCGCAGCCTGCGCCGTCGGCCGCTGGCGCGCAAAAAACTGTCTGATATGGTGGAAGAAGAGCTGGAGCAGATGATCCGTCGGAAGGAATTTGCCCAGGGAGAGCAGTTACCCTCCGAGCGTGAACTGATGGAGTTCTTCAATGTGGGTCGCCCCTCGGTGCGCGAAGCGCTGGCGGCGCTAAAGCGTAAAGGGCTGGTGCAGATTAACAACGGTGAACGTGCCCGCGTAACCATGCCGTCTGCCGATACCATCATCAGTGAATTGTCGGGAATGGCGAAAGACTTTCTGACCCAGCCCGACGGTATTGCCCATTTCGAGCAGCTTCGTCTGTTCTTTGAATCCAGCCTCGTTCGTTATGCCGCAGAATACGCCACTGACGATCAGATTGCGCAGCTCACGAAAGCCCTGGAGATCAACAGCCAGTCCCTGGATGACAACACGCTATTTATTCGTTCCGATGTCGATTTTCACCGCGTGCTGGCGGAGATCCCCGGTAATCCGATCTTCAATGCGATCCACGTTGCGCTGCTAGACTGGTTAATTGCGGCGCGTCCTAAAGTACCGGACGCAGAGCTTTATCAGCATAATGAAGTCAGCTATCGCCAGCATATCGCAATTGTGGATGCGATCCGCCGCCGGGATCCGGATGAAGCGGATCGGGCGTTGCAAACTCACCTTAACAGCGTCTCCGCCACCTGGCACGCTTTCGGCCAGCATTCAAAAGCCAAAAAATAACGATCCTTTAGTGAAGCAGATCGCAATATAAGCGTTCTGTATTCTACTGCTGCTTAATTGATCTGGTATAACAGGTATAAAGGTATGTCGTTATAATAAACACACGATCGATTGAGGTAACTATGGCAACGCAATTACGCGGCGTAATGGCCGCACTCCTGACCCCGTTTAACTCTGAGCAGATGCTGGATAAAGAAAGCCTGCGCCGTCTGGTGCGGTTCAATATTGAACAGGGTATCGATGGGCTGTACGTCGGCGGTTCAACGGGAGAGGCCTTTGTACAGAGCCTTTCGGAACGAGAGCAGGTGATGGAGATTGTGGCGGAAGAGGCGAAGGGGAAAATCACGCTCATCGCCCATGTTGGCTGCGTCAGCACGGCGGAAAGCCAGCAGTTAGCCATGGCCGCCGCCCGCCTCGGTTTTGACGCTGTATCCGCCGTCACACCGTTTTACTATCCCTTTAGCTTTGAAGAACATTGCGATCATTACCGTGCAATTATTGATTCGGCGGATGGTCTGCCGATGGTGGTCTATAACATTCCGGCGTTAAGCGGCGTGAAGTTAAGCCTGGATCAGATCAACACGCTGGTAACGCTCCCCGGCGTCGGCGCGCTGAAGCAAACCTCCGGCGATCTCTTCCAGATGGAGCAGATCCGTCGCGAACATCCGGATCTGGTGCTCTACAACGGCTATGACGAGATCTTCGCCTCCGGCCTGCTGGCCGGCGCGGACGGGGGGATCGGCAGCACCTACAACATTATGGGCTGGCGCTACCAGGCGATCGCTAAAGCGGTTCGTGAAGGGGATAACGCCACCGCACAGCGCCTGCAAAGCGAATGCAACACGGTGATCGATCTGCTGATTAAAGCCGGGGTGTTCCGTGGTCTGAAAACGGTTCTGCACTATATGGACGTGGTATCCGTGCCGCTGTGCCGTAAGCCGTTTGCCCCTGTGGATGAAAAATTCGTGCCAGCGCTGAAAGCGCTGGCGGAGCAGCTAATGGCGGAAAAACGCTAACACAGCGCCGGGGGCGCAGCCGCCATCCGGCAAAACGACAGAGAAATCGTCGGGAGAGTGAAATGAGTAAGTCTACCCAAAGCATCCCGTGGTACCGCCATCTTACCCGTCCTCAGTGGCGCGCCTTCTCCGCCGCCTGGCTGGGATATCTGCTTGATGGCTTCGATTTTGTATTGATAGCCTTAGTCCTGACAGAAATAAAAAGCGAGTTTGCCCTGACGACAGTGGAAGCGGCGAGCCTGATTTCGGCGGCCTTTATATCGCGCTGGTTCGGCGGCCTGCTGCTGGGCGCCATGGGCGACCGCTATGGCCGCAAGCTGGCGATGATCACCAGCATCGTGCTCTTTTCCTGCGGTACGCTGGCCTGCGGTTTTGCGCCGGGTTACGTCACCCTGTTTATCGCCCGCATGGTGATAGGCATGGGGATGGCGGGGGAATATGGCTCCAGCGCAACCTATGTGATTGAAAGCTGGCCAAAGCACCTGCGCAACAAGGCGAGTGGTTTTCTGATTTCCGGTTTCTCCGTCGGCGCCGTGGTTGCGGCCCAGGTCTACAGCCTTGTCGTGCCCGTCTGGGGCTGGCGGGCGCTGTTCTTTATCGGCATTCTGCCCATCGTCTTTGCCCTGTGGCTGCGGAAAAATATTCCGGAAGCTGAGGACTGGAAAGCGAAGCACGAAGGCAAAGCCCCGGTGCGCACCATGGTTGATATTCTGTATCGCGGCAAATACCGCGTCATCAATATGGCGATGACGCTGTTTGCCGGTACGGCGCTGTGGTTCTGTTTTGCAGGCGAACTCAACAACGCGGGGCTGGTCGTTATTCTCGGCCTGCTGTGCGCCATCGTCTTTATCAGCTTTATGGTGCAAAGCAGCGGTAAACGCTGGCCGACGGGCGTCACGTTGATGGTTGTCGTGCTCTTCGCCTTTCTCTACTCCTGGCCGATTCAGGCGCTATTACCCACTTATCTGAAAACCGACCTGGCCTATGATCCCTCAACGGTGGCGAAGGTGCTGTTCTTTAGCGGCTTCGGCGCGGCAGTAGGCTGCTGCGTGGGTGGTTTTCTCGGTGACTGGCTTGGCACCCGCAAGGCCTATGTCTGTAGCCTGTTGGCCTCACAGCTCCTGATTGTTCCCGTCTTTGCGATCGGCGGCGCCAATGTCTGGGTGTTGGGCTTGTTACTCTTTTTCCAGCAGATGCTGGGGCAGGGGATCTCCGGGATCTTACCCAAACTCATCGGTGGCTATTTCGATACCGACCAGCGTGCGGCGGGTCTGGGCTTTACCTACAACGTTGGCGCGTTGGGCGGCGCGATTGCCCCGGTGATTGGCGCGCTGCTGTCGCAGGATATGGCGCTGGGCACCGCCCTGGGGTCGCTCTCCTTTGGCCTGACGTTTGTGGTGATCTTGCTTATTGGTCTGGATATGCCCTCCCGCGTTCAGCGCTGGATCAGGCCAGAAGCCCTGCGTACGCATGACGCTATTGACGGTAAACCTTTCAGCGGAGCCGTCCCGTTTGGCGGCGATAAAAGCGCTTTAGCGAAAAGCAAAAGTTAATCCGCTTGCCCGGACCTGTACCGGGCACATTCGTAAGGGATGAGGTATGTCACAACGGGATAAAAACATTTCCGAGCGGGGCGGTGCTATGACGACACTGGCGATAGACATAGGTGGAACTAAACTTGCCGCCGCCCTGGTGGATGACGGTTTACAGATCCACGCGCGACGCGAATGCCCTACGCCCGCCAGTAAGACGCCTGACGCGCTGCGTGAGGCGCTGGCTGAGCTGGTCAAGCCGTTACAGACCCAGGCAACGCGTGCGGCCATTGCCTCAACCGGAATCATTCAGGACGGCAATCTGCTGGCGATTAACCCGCAAAATCTCGGAGGATTGCACCATTTTCCGCTGGTGCAGACGCTCGAAGACATTGCTGGTTTGCCGACCCTGGCGATCAATGATGCTCAGGCTGCGGCATGGGCGGAATATCACGTTAGTGCGAAGGAAATTAAAGACATGGTATTCCTGACTGTTTCAACGGGCGTGGGGGGCGGCGTAGTCAGTAACGGGAAACTCGTGACCGGAAGCGGCGGACTGGCAGGGCATCTTGGGCATACGCTCGCCGATCCAAACGGCCCGCAATGCGGCTGTGGTCGCGTGGGGTGCGTGGAAGCCATCGCGTCTGGTCGCGGTATTGCCGCCGCAGCCAGGGGAGAGCTTGCAGGATGCGATGCAAAAACGATTTTTGCGCGCGCGGCAGAGGGAAATAAACAGGCGGCGGAACTGGTCCAACGTTCTGCACAGGTACTGGCGCGGCTTATTGCCGACACGAAAGCGGTGATGGACTGCCAGCGCGTGGTGATTGGCGGCAGCATCGGGCTGGCAGGAGGGTATCTGGCGCGGGTCCGCGCGTATCTTGAGGAGCATCCTTCTGTTTATCACGTTGAATTAACCGCCGCGCACTATCGACACGATGCGGGCTTACTGGGCGCGGCGCTGTTAGCTCAGGGAGAAAGATGATGTTTTTTGGTGAGATTCGGACGCTTCCCTCCACGGGGTTGCATCCCGTTCTTCTGGAGGCGCTAACCCTCGCGCTGGCTGCCCGTCCGCTGGAAAAAGCGGCAGGACGTTATGAGCTTCGCGGTGAGGATATCTTCATGAACGTGATGACGTTTGCCACGCAGTTTCCAGACCAGAAGAAAGCGGAACTGCATGAGCAATATATTGATATCCAGGTGTTATTGACGGGAGAAGAGCGCATCCTCTTTGGCGTGACGGGCTCGGCACGCCAGCGTGAAGATTTTCATCCTGAAGAAGATTATCAGTTGTGCAGTGAGATTGCAGGTGAACAGTGTGTCACCCTCCGGCCGGGGATGTGCGCCGTATTTATGCCGGGAGAGCCACATAAGCCAGGATGCGCAATCCTTGAGCCAGGCGAGATAAAGAAAGTCGTGGTGAAGGTACGCGCCCGCTTGCTGGATACGTAGTTTATAGGCCTGATGGCGCTTCGCTTATCAGGCCTGCGGGCATAACGTAATTTGCAGGCCGGATAAGGCGCAGCCGCCATCCGGCAATGTTATTCGATATTCCGGCGCTTAAACGTCACCGCTTCCGGCTGCGTCAGGTGCAAGGTTGTCTGGCTGGGCACCGTCTCGGCAATCACTTTGCCGTGGCGAACAGAGTATCGTGCCGGCGTCTGGCGACGAACTGCATCAAACCCATTCTCTGCCGGGAGAATCACCAGGTTTGCTGTATTCCCAACGCGCACGCCATAGTCCTGCAAATCGAGCGTTTTCGCGCTGTGGGTAGTGATCAGGTTAAGCCCATCATTTATTTGCCCGTAACCCATCAGTTGGCAAACGTGCAGCCCCATATGCAGAACCTGAAGCATATTCGCGGTTCCCAGCGGATACCACGGATCGAAAACGTCGTCATGACCAAAGCAGACGTTGATCTCCGCTTCAAGCATTTCTTTGACGCGTGTGATGCCTCGGCGTTTGGGATAGGTATCGAAACGGCCCTGCAAATGCGTGTTAACCAGCGGGTTTGCCACGAAGTTAATGCCTGACATTTTTAACAGGCGGAACAGTCGGGACGTATACGCGCCATTATAGGAGTGCATCGCCGTGGTATGGCTGGCGGTCACGCGTGAACCCATTCCGTCACGATGTGCCAGTGCGGCAACGGTTTCAACGAAGCGCGATTGTTCATCATCAATCTCATCACAGTGGACATCGATCAGTCGGTCGTACTTTCTGGCCAGGGAAAACGTTTTATGCAGCGACTCAACGCCATATTCACGCGTAAATTCAAAGTGGGGGATTGCGCCGATGACATCCGCCCCTAAACGCACGGCTTCCTCAAGCAGTTCTTCACCGTTCGGATAAGAAAGAATGCCTTCCTGCGGGAATGCCACAATTTGCATATCGACCCACGGGGCGACTTCCTGCTTCACCTCCAGCATGGCTTTCAGTGCCGTAAGGGTGGGGTCCGAGACGTCAACGTGTGTACGTACGTACTGAATGCCGTTGGCGATTTGCCACTTCAGGGTCTGCATCGCGCGAGTTTTAACGTCTTCGTGGGTAAGCATCGCCTTGCGTTCGGCCCAGCGCTCGATTCCCTCGAAAAGCGTGCCGGACTGGTTCCAGTTCGGTTCACCCGCCGTTTGCGTTGTATCCAGATGGATATGCGGCTCGATGAAAGGAGGGATAACCAGCCCGCATTCGGCGTCCAGCACCTGACCGACTGGCGCAGAGGCGGTTTCCTGAGGATCGATACGGCTGAAGCGTCCGTCCTCAATCGTGATTTGCCATAAACCCTCTTGCCCCTGCAAACGGGCCTGACGGATAGTGAGGGAATTATTCTGCATGGGAAACCTCCGAAGGATTAGCAAGGGTACGTTTGGCGAATGGGTTTAACACCAAATAGCTGAAGACGCCACCCAATACTGCGTTAACGGGGACAATTCCCGGAATGTAGTGCCCGGCAGCAACACCCAGGGCGACCGAGAAAATGGCAATCCAGTTAACGGACACAAATTTTGCGTGGTCGAAGCTGGCATAGCGGCGGCGATTAATCAGGTAGTCGGCGATAATCACCCCGCCAATCGGCGGAATCGCTGCCGACAAAAAGGTCAGCCAGCCAACGAAGTTGTTGTATAGCCACAGCGCGCACAGCGTACCGATAATGCCATTAACCACCGACAGCGTACGGCTGGAAAGGCCAGTAATATTGGCGAAACCCAAACCAGAGGCGTACAACGCGTTGTCATTGGTGGTCCAGATATTCAGGCCAAGAACGACAATGGCCGGCAGCAGCAGTCCCTGGGCGATCATCACGTCAGAAATATCGGCCTGTCCTACGGCGGCAGCGCCTGCCGCACCGAAGATAAACATCAGCGAGTTGCCAAGGAAAAATGCCACCATCGCCACCAGAACGGCACCTTTGGCATTGCGGCCAAAGCGGACGAAGTCGGCGGTCAGCGTGCCTGCGCTGATAAACGAGCCTACAACCAGCGCCAGCGCGCTGGAAAAGTTGAGCGGCGTCTGCGGCACAATGGATTTGAGGTGGTCCAATCCTCCCACGCCGTCCACCGCCAGCCAGACGGAGTAGCTACCCAGGATGACGATAGCGGGTACGGCGATGATGGATAAAATCGTCAGTGCAGAGATGCCAAAAAAAATGGTTAACGTCATCAACAGGCCGGAAACCGCAATCAGGATGTTCACGTCGATGCCCGTGGCTTTACTCACCGGGATGGCAAACATCGCTACGCCGACGCCAAACCATCCTACCTGCGTACCGCCTAAAAGCATGGAGGGAAGCCAGGAACCTTTTATACCGAAAGAGTAACGCGCAAGAAGATGGGTTGAGAGGCCGGTTTTTGCGCCAATGTAGCCAAGAAAAGCAGTGTAAATACCGAGGAGGAGATTGCCGAAGAGAACTGCAAGGAAGAAATCATTATAGGAAAGACCGGTACCGAGCGTGCCTCCGGTCCACATACTGGCGGAAAAAAACGTTAACCCTAACATCACAAAAGTGAGTGGAACCACGCCTTTCCGCGCCGCCAGAGGGACGGGGCCCTGGCTATAATTGTTATCTTGCGACACAACGCCTCCTTGAATTTTGGCCAAAAAATCCGCCGCATAATATACATTTTTTTCACGAAAGCAAACGTTTACGTCGGGATTTACGCTGCTTTTTTGCTTAAAAAGGCACCATTAACTTAAGGGTAGGCTACTGAAAACAGGCTCCCCAGCGTTCCGCTTTATGCTTCTGCCGGGGAGTCAGAGGGGCTTACACTTCCAGGAAGTTCATGATCCCGTCAGCCGCTTTACGGCCTTCGGCAATCGCCGTGACCACCAGGTCAGAGCCGCGAACGATGTCGCCACCGGCGAAGATTTTCGGGTTGCTGGTCTGGAACGCGTTATCGCTGCCTTCTGGCGCAATGATGCGGCCCTGAGAGTCCAGCTCTACGCTGTGCTTCGCCAGCCACTCCATGCTGTGAGGACGGAAACCAAACGCCATCACCACGGCGTCAGCCGGGATCACGTGTTCAGAACCGGCCACGATCTCCGCGCGACGACGGCCTTTCGCATCTGGCGCACCCATCTCCGTGCGCGCCATCTTCACGCCGCTCACTTTACCGTTGGCATTCACTTCAATACCCAGAGGCTGGATGTTGAACTGGAACTCGACGCCCTCTTCACGTGCGTTTTTCACTTCGCGCTTAGAGCCCGGCATGTTCTCTTCGTCACGACGGTAGGCACAGATGACATGCGCCGCATTCTGGCGAATGGAGGTACGCACGCAGTCCATCGCGGTATCACCGCCGCCCAGCACCACCACGCGTTTGCCTTCCATGCTGACGAACGGCTCATCGGCGGTCTCGCCGTAGCCCATTAGCTGTTTGGTATTCGCAATCAGGAACGGCAGCGCGTCGTACACGCCTGGCGCATCTTCGTTCTCCAGACCACCGCGCATGGACTGATAAGTGCCTACGCCCAGGAACACGGCGTCGTAATCTTTCAGCAGGTCGTCGAGCTGCACGTCGCGGCCCACTTCGGTGTTGAGTTTGAACTCAATGCCCATGCCGGTGAAGATTTCGCGGCGGCGGGTCATCACCTCTTTCTCCAGCTTGAAGGCCGGGATACCGAAGGTCAGCAGGCCGCCAATCTCCGGGTGGCGATCAAAGACCACCGCCTTCACGCCGTTACGGGTCAGCACGTCCGCACAGGCCAGGCCTGCCGGGCCCGCGCCGATAATCGCTACGCGCTTGTCGGTTTGACGCACACCGGTCATATCCGGGCGCCAGCCCATCTCGAACGCTTTATCGTTGATATAGCGTTCGATGTTGCCGATGGTTACCGCGCCAAACTCGTCGTTCAGCGTACAGGAGCCTTCACACAGACGATCCTGAGGGCACACGCGGCCGCACACTTCCGGCAGGGTGTTGGTCTGATGAGACAGCTCGGCGGCTTCAAAAATACGCCCTTCGTTGGCCAGCTTCAGCCAGTTCGGGATGTAGTTATGGACCGGACACTTCCATTCGCAGTAAGGGTTACCGCAGGACAGGCAGCGGTCTGCCTGTGCTTTGGCCTGGCCTTCTGAAAACGGCTCATAGATTTCAACAAATTCAATTTTACGGATCTTCAGCGGTTTCTTTGGCGGATCAACACGCTGAAGGTCGATAAACTGGTAAACGTTCTGGCTCATCTGAATTCCTTACTGCGCCTGCACGCGCAGCTCTGCTGCGCTACGACTACGGTGACCCAACAGGGCTTTAACATCGCTGGACTTCGGCTTCACCAGCGCGAATTTCGCAGAGAACGCCGGCCAGTTGGCCAGGATCTCTTCGCCGCGCGAAGAACCGGTATGCTGCACGTGTTCGGTAATTAAACCGCGCAGGTGTTCTTCGTGGATGGCCAGCGTATCAACGTCCAGCACTTCCACCAGCTCCGGGTTCACGCGTTTGCGGAACTCACCGTCTTCATCCAGGACGTAGGCAAAACCGCCCGTCATGCCCGCGCCAAAGTTCACGCCGGTTTTACCCAGGACGCACACAATTCCGCCCGTCATGTATTCACAGCCGTTATCGCCGATGCCTTCCACCACGGTGATGGCGCCGGAGTTACGCACCGCAAAACGTTCGCCCGCACGGCCCGCGGCAAACAGACGACCGCCGGTTGCGCCGTACAGACAGGTATTGCCGATGATGCTCGCTTCATGGCTGCGGAAGGCTGAACCAACCGGAGGACGCACCGCCAGCAGACCGCCCGCCATGCCTTTTCCGACGTAGTCGTTGGCATCGCCGGTCAGGTATAACTCAACTCCGCCTGCGTTCCACACGCCGAAGCTCTGACCCGCGGTACCGCTGAAGTGCGCGGTAATCGGATCCGACGCCAGACCCTGGTCACCGTGCGTTTGCGCGATGTAACCGGAGAGGGACGCACCCACGGAACGGTCGGTGTTGCGGATATCAAACCAGAACGTTTTGCTCTGCTTCTCATCCACATACGGCTTCGCCTGTTGCAGCAGCTGTGCGTTCAGCACGCCGTTGTCGAACGGCGGGTTGTTCTCGGTACAGTAAACCGCTTTGCCAGGATGCGGCTGAGCGGTTTCCAGCAGCTTAGACAGCTCCAGCTTCTGCTGCTTGGCCGTGAAGCCCTCAAGCTCTTTCAGCAGGTCGGTACGGCCAATCAGGTCTACCAGACGCTTCACGCCCAGCTGCGCCATCAGCTCGCGGGTTTCACGGGCGATGAAGTCAAAGTAGTTGGTCACTTTGAACGGCAGGCCGTGGTAGTGATTTTTACGCAGCTTTTCGTCCTGGGTAGCAACGCCCGTTGCACAGTTGTTCAGGTGGCAAATACGCAGGTATTTACAGCCGAGCGCAACCATTGGGCCGGTACCAAAGCCGAAGCTTTCCGCTCCCAGAATCGCCGCTTTGATGATGTCGAGGCCGGTTTTCAGTCCGCCGTCCACCTGCAAACGGATCTTGTGACGCAGGCCGTTAGCGACCAGCGCCTGCTGGGTTTCCACCAGGCCAAGCTCCCACGGACAACCCGCGTATTTCACGGAGGAGAGCGGGCTTGCGCCGGTGCCGCCGTCGTAACCGGCGATGGTGATCAGATCCGCATAGGCTTTCGCCACGCCGGTGGCAATGGTGCCAACGCCCGGTTCGGAAACCAGCTTCACGGAGATCATCGCTTTCGGGTTGACCTGTTTCAGGTCGAAAATCAGCTGCGCCAGATCCTCGATAGAGTAGATATCGTGGTGCGGCGGCGGGGAGATCAGCGTCACGCCCGGCACTGAATAGCGAAGCTTAGCGATGTATGGGGTGACTTTATCACCCGGCAGCTGACCGCCTTCACCCGGTTTCGCACCCTGCGCGACTTTAATCTGAATCACGTCGGCGTTAACCAGGTACGCAGGCGTTACGCCAAAGCGACCAGACGCCACCTGCTTAATACGGGACACTTTATTGGTGCCGTAGCGGGCCGGATCTTCACCGCCTTCCCCGGAGTTGGAGTTGCCGCCGATGCTGTTCATGGCTTCCGCCAGCGCTTCGTGCGCTTCCGGGCTCAGCGCGCCGATAGACATCGCCGCGGTGTCGAAACGTTTGAACAGCTCAGACGCGGGTTCAACCTCGTCAATGCTGACCGCTTCATCACCTGGATTGAGGGCAATGAGATCGCGCAGCGTCGCTGCCGGACGGTTGTTCACCAGCTCTGCATACTGCTGATAATCGCTGTACTCGCCGCTCTGCACCGCCTGTTGCAGCGTGCGCACAACGTCCGGGTTATAAGCGTGATACTCACCCCCGTGGACATATTTCAGCAGACCGCCCTGTTCCAGCGGCTTACGTGCCAGCCAGGCGCGCTTCGACAGGTTCACCAGATCCTGCTGGAAGTCAGCAAAACCGGCGCCGCCGATACGGCTGATCACGCCCTGGAAGCAGAGATTCGCGACCTCGTCATGCAGGCCGACCGCTTCAAACAGCTTCGAGCAGCGGTAAGAGGCGATGGTCGAGATGCCCATTTTGGACATGATCTTGTACAGACCTTTGTTGATGCCGTTACGGTAGTTCAGCATCACGGCGCGGTAGTCTTTGTCGATCGCGCGGGTATCCACCAGGCGGGCCAGCGTTTCGTAGGCCAGGTACGGGTAGATCGCCGTCGCACCGAAGCCTAAGAGCACGGCAAAGTGGTGCGGATCGCGGGCGCTCGCGGTTTCAACAATGATGTTGGCATCGCAGCGCAGGCTCTTGTCGACCAGACGCGTCTGGATAGCCCCCACCGCCATTGGCGCAGGCACCGGCAGTCGGTTTTTCGCGATGTTGCGATCAGACAGCACCAGCAGAACGGTGCCGTTACGCACCATTTGCTCGGCTTTATCGCACAGCGCGTTCACCGTCTCTTCGAGGCTCGTTTCGGTCACGTCGAAGGTGATATCGAGCGTGTCGGCGCGATAGTGCTCCTCGGTCATGGTGGTGAGCTGTTTGAAATCGGAGTACAGCAGGATCGGTGATTTAAAGGTCAGACGGTGCGCCTGGCCTTCAGCTTCACAGAAGACGTTCATCTCACGGCCGATGCTGGTGGCCAGCGACATGACGTGGGCTTCGCGCAGCGGATCGATTGGCGGGTTAGTGACCTGCGCAAACTGCTGACGGAAGTAGTCATAAATAATGCGTGGCTGGCTGGAGAGCACGGCAAACGGGGTATCGTCACCCATTGAGCCGACCGCTTCCTGGCCGTTTTCACCGAGCACGCGGATAACCGAGTCCAGCTCTTCCGCGCTGTAGTTAAACTGCTTCTGGAAGCTCGCGAGGGTGTCATCGTCCAGCTCGCGGCTGCCCACTTCTTCGTCCGACAGATCTTCAAACGGCACCAGACGACGCACGTTTTTCTCCATCCACTCTTTGTACGGATGGCGGCTCTTCAGATCGTTGTCTGTTTCGGCGGAATGCAGAATACGCCCACCGCGGGTGTCGATCACCATCAGCTCGCCCGGTCCGACGCGGCCTTTCTCGACCACTTCGTCTGGCTGGTAATCCCAGATCCCGACTTCAGAGGCACAGGTGATGAGCTTGTCTTTGGTAATAACGTAGCGCGCCGGACGCAGACCATTACGGTCCAGGTTA
Organism: Enterobacter cloacae complex sp. P18RS; assembly: GCF_014982105.1. Classification (NCBI taxonomy): domain Bacteria; kingdom Pseudomonadati; phylum Pseudomonadota; class Gammaproteobacteria; order Enterobacterales; family Enterobacteriaceae; genus Enterobacter; species Enterobacter cloacae complex sp. P18RS. The sequence goes on from NZ_JADCKV010000002.1 coordinate 59,818, forward strand.
CAGGCGGCAAAACGACCGTCGGACATAACGATGCCCGCCGGGCCGTCCCACGGCTCCATGTGCATGGAGTTGAAGTCGAAGAACGCGCGCAGCTCAGGGTCCATATCCGGGTTGTTCTGCCAGGCCGGTGGCACGAGCAGACGCATGGCGCGCACGATGTCCATCCCGCCCGCCAGCAGCAGTTCCAGCATGTTATCCATGGAGCTGGAGTCCGAGCCGGTTTCGTTCACGAACGGCGCGGCATCGTGCAGGTCCGGGATCAGCGGCGTCTGGAATTTATAGGTACGGGCGCGGGCCCACTGACGGTTGCCGGTGATGGTGTTGATCTCGCCGTTATGCGCCAGGTAGCGGAACGGCTGCGCCAGCGGCCAGCGTGGAACGGTGTTGGTGGAGAAGCGCTGGTGGAACAGGCAAATGGCCGATTCCAGACGCAGGTCCGCCAGGTCCAGGTAGAAGCGCGGCAGGTCAGCCGGCATACACAGACCTTTATAGATGTTCACCAGGTTAGAGAGGCTACAGACGTAGAACTCTTTATCGTCCTGGAGACGTTTTTCAATGCGGCGGCGGGCGATAAACAGACGGCGTTCCATATCACGCGGACGCCAGCCCGCAGGCGCATTGACAAAAATCTGTTCAATACGAGGCAGCGAGGAGAGGGCGATTTCACCGAGCACCCCTTCGTTGGTTGGCACATCGCGCCAGCCGACAATCGACAGGGTTTCACGCTGAAGTTCTTCTTCAACGATGCGGCGCGACGCGGCAGCTTTTTCAGGATCCTGATTCAGGAACAGCATACCGACAGCGTAGTTTTTGGCTAAACGCCAGCCGCGCTCTTCCGCTACGATACGGAAGAAACGATCCGGTTTTTGCAGCAGCAGGCCGCAACCGTCGCCGGTTTTACCATCGGCAAGGATGGCGCCACGGTGCTGCATACGGGCCAGTGCGTGAATAGCAGTACGCACTACCTTGTGGCTAGGTTCGCCTTCTATGTGGGCGATCAGGCCGAAACCACAGTTATCCTTCTCAAGGGATTTATCGTACAACATATCAGTGAACCTCCCCAGGCTCGTCGGGCTTCCCACTGAACTTTACCGTGGCGCACAGGCGCAGAAAGAGCATGGCGACGGGGTTAGCGTTTCATACGCGGACCTCGCATTCGCCCTCTTTTTCATCCTTTCGCGCAGGTAAACAAGTTTGAGGACTTGCTTCAGAGGGAATCTCAATTACTGCATAAATATGATGAGCAGGCCGCTCATCCAGAAAGCTTCCAGCGGATTTCCAACTTATCGGGAATTGGTACACAGGTCAAATGGCAATCTTATTTATACAAAAATGTGCTAAAGCGTAGTTATCTTTTTGTTTTTAATATGTATTTAACTATTTTTACAACCACTTAAAGCACCGGGGAGGTGCAGGGGAGTGTGATCTGACTCACTATATGAAAGCGGTATTATCGATGCAGCGTGCTGAAATGCAGATTTATAGCAGAATATTAATCTGGTGTTGCATTCAAACCCGCATAAAATCACTGTTTTTCAGTCCTGGCGCTATAAATGAAAAAAACCATCAGAACATAAGGAAAAGTAATTACGTACAGGGTGAATGAAATCTCGGTAATCGTGATTATTTATTCAAACAGATAAAGGCCGTCCAGGGCGATTGATCCAGGTCATCGCCGACAGAGGCTAAAAATGGCAGGCTTGTCCCCTTTCTTCGGGACGGTCTATCAGATTATGCAGTTACAGAAATTAGTCAATATGTTTGGTGGGGATCTTTTGCAGCGCTATGGGCAAAAGGTTCACAAACTGACGCTGCACGGCGGCTTTAGCTGCCCGAATCGCGATGGCACCATCGGGCGTGGTGGCTGCACTTTCTGTAACGTGGCCTCGTTTGCTGACGAGGCCCAGCAGCATAAATCTATCGCTGAACAGCTCGCCCATCAGGCGAGTCTGGTGAATCGCGCGAAGCAGTATCTGGCCTATTTCCAGGCCTACACCAGCACGTGGGCTGAGGTGCAGGTGCTGCGCTCGATGTATCAGCAGGCGGTTGCTCAAGCGAACATTGTCGGGCTGTGCGTGGGGACGCGTCCGGACTGCGTGCCGGAGGCCGTGCTGGATTTACTTAGTGAGTACAAAGAGAAGGGCTACGAGATCTGGCTGGAGCTGGGCTTGCAGACCGCGCATGACAAAACCCTGCACCGTATCAATCGCGGGCATGATTTCGCCTGCTACCAGCGCACCACGCGTCTCGCCCGTGAGCGTGGATTAAAAGTCTGCTCGCATCTGATTGTCGGCTTGCCAGGAGAAGGGCAGCAGCACGGGCTGGAAACGCTGGAAAAAGTCGTCGAGACCGGCGTGGATGGCATTAAGCTGCATCCGCTGCATATCGTGAAGGGCAGCATAATGGCGAAAGCCTGGGAAGCGGGGCGGTTAAGTGGTATCGAACTCGACGACTATACGGTGACGGCGGGGGAGATGATTCGCCACACGCCTCCGGAGATTGTTTACCACCGCATCTCGGCCAGCGCCCGCCGCCCAACGCTTCTGGCACCGCTCTGGTGTGAGAACCGCTGGACGGGGATGCTGGAAATCGACCGCTATCTACAGGAGAACGGCGTACAGGGGTCGGCGCTTGGCCGCCCGTGGGTTCCCCCGCTACCGGCGACGGCCGCCTAGCAGACTTCCCAGCATGCCGCGTATTATCTGGTTGGTAATCTGACGCGTCGCGCTTTTTGCCATGGTCTGAACCACGCCATCGCGTTTGCCGCCGCGTGGCCCGGTGCTGCCGAACAGAATATCTTTCAGCCCGCCGAGAATGCCGTCGTCCACGGCAACAGATTGCCCTTTTGCGGCAGGGGCATCCTGCGATTCGGCAGTCGCCTGCACCCCTTTTTGCAGCATCTCGAACGCGGATTCGCGATCCACCTCGTCTTCATACTTCCCGTACACCGGGGAGTGATTAATCAGGCCGTTGCGTTCATCGTCCGTTACCGGCCCCATGCGCGAGCAGGGCGCAATCACCATCGCACGCTCGACAACTGTCGGGCTGCCTTTTGCATCGAGGAACGAAATCAGCGCTTCACCGGTACCCAGCGCCTGAATGGCGGTTTCGGTATCAAAGGCCGGATTGGCGCGCATGGTTTGCGCCGCGGCTTTCACCGCTTTCTGATCTCTCGGCGTAAAGGCGCGCAGGGCGTGCTGCACGCGGTTACCCAGCTGCCCCAGTACGTTGTCCGGAATATCCGACGGGTTTTGCGACACAAACCAGACCCCGACACCCTTGGAGCGGATCAGGCGGATAACCTGTTCAATTTTATCCAGCAGCACCTGCGGCGCGTCGTTAAACAACAGGTGCGCTTCGTCAAAGAAGAACACCAGTTTGGGTTTTTCCAGATCGCCTGCTTCCGGCAGTTGTTCGTACAGTTCAGAGAGCATCCACAGCAGGCTGGCGGCGTAAAGCTTCGGCATCTGGTAGAGCTTCTCTGCGCTCAGAATGTTGATGATGCCTTTGCCGCTGCTGTCGGTACGCATCCAGTCTTTGATATCCAGCATTGGCTCGCCGAAGAAGTGTTCGGCACCCTGTTGCTCCAGCGTCAGGAGCCCGCGCTGAATGGCGCCCACCGAGGCGCTGCTGATATTGCCGTACTGGTTCTGGAAGGATTTGGCGTTATCGCCAATGTACTGGGTGATGGCGCGCAGATCTTTGAAGTCGAGCAGCAGTAGCCCCTGATCGTCGGCGATACGGAAGATAATGTTCAGTACCCCGGACTGCACGTCGTTGAGGTTAAGCAGACGGGCCAGCAGCAGCGGGCCGAGGTCGGAGACGGTGGCGCGCACCGGATGGCCTTTTTCGCCGAAGATATCCCAGGCCACCACCGGATTACCGTGCGGCGTCCAGTCCGTGATGCCGATATTTTTCAGGCGCTCGAGGAGTTTTTCTGACGCTGCACCTTCCTGAGCCACCCCGGTTAAATCGCCCTTCACGTCAGCCATAAAAACCGGCACGCCAGTCTCTGACAACGACTCAGCCAGCTTTTGCAGGGTGACGGTTTTTCCCGTCCCGGTCGCGCCGGTGATCAGGCCATGACGGTTCGCCATCGCGGGCAGTAAAAACAGCTCTTTTTCCAGCGTCCTGGCGATTAACAATGGTGTACTCATGATGCACGTCCTCTCGTAGTCCTGGGTGGAGTATAGGCAACCTGACGGCAAAATGTCTGCGTAAATTCCTCACTTTGCGGCGCATTATCCAGTGCGGACTATGCTTTTGCATACGGTAAACAAAATTTTGGGAAACTATGTCCAGATTCTTTTTTAACGACCGCAAACAGCTTGTCAACGATGCCATTGAAGGCATACTTCTCTCCGCGCCGCACGGTAATCTCGTCAAACTGGATATCGATCCGGCCATCCGCGTGGTGGCTCGCGGCGACTGGGATAAAAGCCGCGTGGCGGTGATCTCCGGTGGCGGCTCCGGCCATGAACCAGCACATGCCGGGTTCGTCGGTAAAGGCATGCTTACCGCAGCGGTGTGTGGCGATCTGTTCGCTTCCCCAAGCGTCGATGCGGTCCTCAATGCCATTGTGGCGGTGACGGGCGATCGTGGCTGCCTGCTGATTGTGAAAAACTACACCGGTGACCGGCTTAACTTTGGCCTGGCGGCGGAAAAAGCCAAACGCTACGGCCTGAAGGTCGAGATGGTTATCGTGGCGGATGATATCGCCCTACCGGATAACAAGCAGCCGCGTGGTATCGCGGGAACGGCGCTGGTGCATAAGATTGCGGGATATGCGGCAGAACAGGGGAAATCGCTAAACGACGTGCGGGATATTGCGCAACAGGCCTGCGATAACCTCTGGAGCCTGGGGGTTGCGATGCAAACCTGTAACCTGCCGGGTAGCGATGATGAAGAAGGACGCATCAGGCAAGGCCACGTGGAGCTGGGGCTGGGGATTCACGGCGAGCCGGGGGCATCGGTGGTGGATACGCAGAACAGCAGGGCGATTATCGATACGCTGGTGATGCCGCTAAAAGCCCAGGCGGGTGACGGGCGCTTTGCGGTGCTGATCAACAACCTCGGCGGCGTGTCAGCGCTGGAGATGGCTCTGCTCACCAAAGAGCTGGCGCATTCGGCGTTGAAAGAGAACATTGCGTATCTGATTGGCCCGGCGCCGCTGGTGAGTGCTCTGGATATGAAAGGCTTTTCGCTAACGCTGTTAAAGCTCAACGATTTCTTCGAGAAGGCGATTCACGCCGAGGTCGAGACGCTGGGCTGGCAGAAGCCCGTCGCGTTCGCGCCCCTGCGTACCGTCCCCCATAGCGCCCTTCATGATCGCGTGGAATATACCCCGTCGGACAATCCGCAGGTGAGCGAGGCCGTCGCCTCGGTAACGAAAACATTGATCCAGCTGGAAAATCGCCTTAACGCGCTGGATGCCAAAGTAGGCGATGGCGATACGGGCTCCACCTTTGCGCAAGGGGCGCGGGATATTGCGCAGCGACTTGAGGAGAACAACCTGCCCCTTAACGACGTGCCGACATTACTCCTGCTGGTTGGCGAGCGGCTGGCAACGGTAATGGGCGGATCGAGCGGCGTATTGATGTCGATCTTCTTCACTGCGGCAGGACAAAAGCTTCACGATGGACAGTCGCTACCTGAAGCATTGCTGAGCGGACTGGCGCAGATGAAGCAGTATGGCGGTGCAGATCTCGGCGATCGTACGCTGATCGATGCCCTGCAACCGGCGCTGGAGGCGTTACAGAAAGGCAATATTCAGGCGGCAGCGCAGGCCGCGCAGCAAGGGGCTGAAGCAACGGCGAAAATGGCGAAAGCCGGCGCGGGACGCTCGTCGTACGTGAATAAAGAGAATCTGGACGGGGTGATGGATCCGGGGGCGGTCGCGGTGGCGGAAGTGTTTAAGACCATGGTAGATGCAAAACGGTAACAACCGTTACCGTTTTTAGTGTTTGCGCCCTCTCCCTGTGGGAGAGGGTTGGGGTGAGGGCATCAGGCCGCACATTCCCCGGCAATCTCACATCAGAAATCCGCTTTCAACACCACGCGGTAGCGGGCTTTGCCGTCGCGCACGTGCTGGATCGCTTCGTTGATTTTTGACATCGGATACAGCTCGGTGGTTGGCGCCACTTTTGTGCGTCCGGCAAACTTCATCAGCTTGCGTAACTCATATGGTGTGCCGGTAGCAGAGCCGGATATGCTGCGATCGCCGCCGATCAGGGTAAACGCCGGAACCGGCAGCGGCTTCATCACCGCACCCACGGTGTGGAAGTTACCGCCGTAGGCCAGGGCTTCAAAGTACGGCTGCCAGTCGAGATCGACGTTGACGGTGTTGATGATCAGGTCAAACTGGCCTGCCAGAGCGGTGAGCGCCTGGGGATCGCGACTGTTCACCACTTTATCCGCACCCATCGCCAGCACTTCCTGCTCTTTCGCCGGGTTAGAGCTGAACGCCGTCACTTCACAGCCCATCGCGTGCAGCAGCTTGATGGCGATATGGCCCAGACCGCCAATCCCGATCACGCCCACGCGGCTGGTGGCGGTGACGTGATGCATCAGCAGCGGTTTAAAGACGGTGATACCGCCACAGAGCAGCGGACCGGCGGATTCGATATCAATGCTGTCCGGCAGCGGGATAACCCATTGCCAGTCGGCGCGCAGCTTATCGGCGAAACCGCCCTTGTTCAGGATGGTCGGCGTAGCGCCCTCAAGGCAGTTGATCTGATTGCCGCTGATACAGGCGTCGCAGTGGCCGCAGCTGCGTGCCGTCCAGCCGATACCCACGCGCTGGCCCACTTTCAGCCCTTTGTCCTGCGCGGCGCTGCCGAGCGCCACGACGCGGCCAATGACTTCGTGCCCGGCCACCAGCGGATAGCTGGAGAAGCCCCATTCATTGTCGATCATCGAGAGATCTGAGTGGCAGATCCCGCAGTAATCAACCTGTACTTCGACGTCTTCCGCTTTTAGTTCGCCCGCATCGTACTCGTACAGCTCAAGTTCTGCACCCGCCTGCGGTGCGGCGTAGCTTTTTATCTTCGACATCGCATTTCCCCTGTTTTGGTGTGAACTGTGAGTGTAGAGCATTCAGTTTACAGACGCTTAACAGAAGACGGCAGGAACAAAACTTACAGACTTTTCAGCATCCTGACTTCGCAGTCCACGTGGCCCGTGCAGCCCAGTGGCGCATCGATATGCTCAAAGCCGAGATGTTCATACAGGCCAATGGCCTCTTTAAGGAAAGCGGTGGTTTCAAGGTAGCAACGTTTAAAGCCCTGTGAGCGTGCATGTTCCAGGGCGACCAGCGCCAGCTTTTTCGCCAGGCCTTGTCCGCGTATCGTTGGCAGGAAATACATTTTCTGGAGTTCACAGATATCCGGCTCGCTGCAAAGCAGTGGGGCAATGCCGCCGCCGCCCACGACCTGGCCGTCCTGTTCAATGACCCAGTAGGCATGGCCCGGCTGGCTGTACAGCTGAAAAAGTTCGTCCAGATTTGGGTCGGCCACGGTGTAGCCTTTGTCGGCGGTCAGGCCATATTCGGCAGAAACCGTGCGGATAACGGCGGCGATAGCCGGGTTGTCGCTGGCGGATATCCGGCGGAGTGTAGGGAGGGACTGCGTGGAGCTCATTTTGTTACTCAATCAATAAAAATTCATCATAGTGATATTTGATACCACCCTCTTTACAATCATGCAAGGCAGAGATAATGACAGGGAAGAATTTTCATCATCCACATGGTGTTTATACCATTTCGCTCATGTTCTCTTTTTCAAAGTTATATTATTTTCTGTTGTTGTGAAGTGCGCTGTTATTATTTATCAGGATGATGAATTATGAATATAGATACGCTTTTATCAATGTCTTTGCCGTGTGAAGTTTTTTCCACGTTCCACCGTTTTGAAAACTATTATGTAGATGATATGCAGTGTGGAGATTTAGTCGATAGGGATTTCCAGTTATTAGGACTTGAGGACATTTCTGCGCGGGTAGACCCGTTCAGGTGTTTGCAATTCAATGCGAATAATTTCTATAGTCCTCGGGTGGCGGACTTCGGCCTACGGAAACCGCAGGGTGTGTCACTTAGCCGTCAGCGCTGCGCTGAGATTATGTTTGATGAGATGATAGAACTCTCGACACAATTTGCTCACGGGCCATACGCCCCGCTTATAGGTGAGTTGATTAATCATTTTCATTACGGTAATGGAGGATCATGGCACAGTGAGCGTCTGAGTAGAGCATATGCAGAAGTGATTAGAGGTACAGAAACAAATCATTTGTTGCATTGCATTCAGACGGAGATAAATGAACGTTTCTATCTGAAACAGCAGATAGGGATTGATTTTAATTTTCTTACGGCTTTAAGCGGACACATCACTAGAAACGTCAGGCTGCCAAAATTTAACCGTTTCATCGATAGGTTTAATGGGTTGGGAATAAGCGTACATGATATTTATGCCCAGAAGGTCAGCCTGGAAAGTTTCCATCGCAATGCTGTATCCTGGGAGGGGGGGCTGTTATTTACCGGACAGGATCATTTTGGTCTTGGGACGGAAGATATTACAAATGACTTCTATAAGAACTTTCGCTTCTTCCGCATTTGGTTTTTTTTGCAACGACATCGCGATTATGCATTTAAACCCTTCATGACAAATTTTAGAGCTTATATTCATATAAACGGTGGCGTTTGATGCTGAATCATCGGAAACGTAAAGCGGCTTTTCTTAGCCTGGTGCTGTTGATAACCTGCTATTTACTCTGGACTCAACGACCAGTGACTATCATCCGCGCCGGTAGCCATGCTGAGTATGATCCCGGATTTGTCCTCAAGGAGTTTGCCAGCAAAGACAGAAAATTTGAGGCCTATGGAATCCTGGTAGACCATCTGGCTTTAACGGAGTGGGGACGTATTCATTGGTATCTGGATCATAAAGAAGAACTGAAAAACCTTTATCACATACCATCATCCGATGGCTATAACATTACCTTTTGGGATATCGGTGATGGCTTTACTGATTTTGCAAGCTCAGGGGATGGCGATATGTATTGCCTGCCTCCGATAAAGGAAACAGAAAAACATTGTGTTGAGAAAAATATGCTTATGAGCGTGGATTATGAGCAAGGTTACTATGAAAAATTCTCCTTCAGCAAGAGTGAGTATTACTGGATAACCATGCCGGACGGGAAGTTGGTGCGAATAAAAAATGCGTTATAAAAGAAAACACCGGAGAGAGTCTCCGGTGTTTTCATGATATTACAGCGCCGCGATAACCGCCTGCTGCTCGATCAGTTTGGTCTTCGCATCGGCGAAGGCAACCAGACGCTCACGCTCTTTGGCGATGACCGCTTCCGGCGCGCGGGCCACAAAGCCCTCGTTCGCCAGTTTGCTTTCGATTTTGCCAATTTCCACGTCGACTTTCGCCACTTCTTTCGCCAGACGCGCCAGCTCCGCATCTTTGTCGATCAGGCCCGCCATCGGGATCAGCAGCTCCGCGCCGTCGATGATTTTGGTCACGGAAACCGGACCTTTGTCATCGGCAGGCAGCACGGTGATGCTTTCCAGACGCGCCATGGTTTTCAGGAAGGTGTTGTTCTCGGTGACGCGACGAACGGCAGCTTCGCTGCAACCGCGCAGCAGCAGCTCCAGTGGTTTACCCGGAGCGATGTTCATTTCCGCGCGGATGTTACGTACCGCAACGATCGCCTGTTTCAGCCACTCGGTATCCGCAGATGCGGCTTCATCCACTTTCGCGGCGTCGAATGCCGGGAACGGCTGGAGCATGATGGTATCGGCATTAATACCGGCAATCACCTTCACGCGCTGCCAGATGGTTTCGGTGATGAATGGAATGATCGGGTGCGCAAGGCGCAGCAGACCTTCCAGAACGGTAATCAGCGTATTACGCGTGCCGCGCAGTTCCGCTTCAGAACCGCCGTTCATGACCGGCTTCGCCAGCTCCAGGTACCAGTCGCAGAACTGGTTCCAGGTGAATTCGTACAGGATGCCTGCCGCGATGTCGAAGCGGTAGCTGTCCAGCGCGTCGCGGAATGCTTTCACCGTCTGGTTAAATTCCGCCAGGATCCAGCGGTCTGCCAGAGACAGGGTCATTTCGCCGCCGTTAAAGCCGCAATCCTGATCTTCGGTGTTCATCAGCACGAAGCGGCTGGCGTTCCACAGCTTGTTACAGAAGTTACGGTAACCTTCCAGACGCTTCATATCCCAGTTGATGTCACGACCGGTGGAGGCCAGCGCCGCCAGGGTGAAGCGCAGGGCGTCGGTACCGTGAGATTCGATCCCGTTCGGGAACTGCTTCTCGGTACGCTTGCGGATTTTCTCCGCCAGCTGCGGCTGCATCATGTTGCCGGTACGTTTTTCCAGCAGCTCTTCCAGAGAGATACCGTCCACCATATCCAGCGGGTCGATAACGTTACCCTTGGATTTGGACATCTTCTGGCCTTCGTCGTCGCGGATCAGGCCGGTCATGTAGACGGTATGGAACGGAACCTGCGGCTTGCCGTCTTCGTCTTTGATGAAGTGCATGGTCATCATGATCATGCGGGCGATCCAGAAGAAGATGATGTCGAAGCCGGATACCATCACGCTGGTTGGATGGAACTGACGCAGCGCGTCGGTGTTTTCCGGCCAGCCGAGGGTAGAGAAGGTCCACAGTGCGGAGGAGAACCAGGTATCCAGCACGTCTTCGTCCTGGCGCAGGGCAACGTCAGCGCCCAGGTTGTTTTCCTGACGCACTTCCTCTTCGGTGCGGCCAACGTAGACATTGCCTTTGTTGTCGTACCACGCCGGGATACGGTGACCCCACCACAGCTGACGGGAAATACACCAGTCCTGAATATCGCGCATCCAGGAGAAGTACATGTTTTCGTACTGCTTCGGCACGAACTGGATGCTGCCGTTCTCAACCGCTTCAACAGCCGGTTTCGCCAGCACGTCGGCACGCACGTACCACTGGTCGGTCAGCATTGGCTCGATAACCACGCCGCCACGGTCGCCGTACGGCACGGTCAGATCGTGAGGTTTAATCTCTTCCAGCAGGCCGAGTGCGTCAACGGCGGCTACGATGGCTTTACGCGCGGCAAAGCGCTCCAGCTTCTGGAACTCAGCCGGGATGTCGCTGGAATAAACGTCGGATTCGTTGCCTTTGGTGTCATACACTTCTGCGCTTTCGCGGATATCGCCGTCGAAGGTCAGAATGTTGATCATCGGAAGTTGATGACGACGACCGACTTCATAGTCGTTGAAGTCATGCGCCGGGGTGATTTTCACGCAGCCGGTGCCTTTTTCCATGTCGGCGTGTTCGTCGCCCACAATCGGAATACGGCGGTTCACCAGCGGCAGCACCACGAATTTGCCGATCAGATCTTTATAACGCGGATCTTCCGGGTTAACGGCCACGCCGGTATCGCCCAGCAGGGTTTCCGGACGGGTGGTCGCCACCACCAGGTAATCTTTACCGTCGGCGGTTTTTGCGCCGTCGGCCAGCGGATAGCGGATGTGCCACATGGAGCCTTTAGACTCGCGGTTTTCCACTTCCAGGTCAGAGATGGCGGTGCGCAGTTTCGGGTCCCAGTTGACCAGGCGCTTGCCACGATAAATCAGGTCTTCTTTGTACAGGCGCACAAAGACTTCTTTCACGGCGTTGGACAGGCCTTCATCCATGGTGAAGCGCTCGCGCTCCCAGTCTACGGAGTTGCCGAGACGGCGCATCTGACGGGTAATGGTGCCGCCGGATTCTGCCTTCCACTGCCAGATTTTGTCGATGAACGCGTCGCGACCGTAGTCGTGGCGGGTTTTACCCTCTTCAGCGGCAATTTTACGCTCAACCACCATCTGGGTCGCGATACCCGCGTGGTCAGTCCCCGCCTGCCACAGGGTATTTTTGCCCTGCATGCGCTGGTAGCGGATCATGGTATCCATGATGGTCTGCTGGAAAGCATGCCCCATATGCAAACTGCCGGTGACGTTCGGCGGCGGGATCATGATGCAGAAGGACTCTTTGCTTTCGTCGCCGTTAGGCTTGAAATAGCCCTGCTGTTCCCAGTGCTCGTAAAGCGGCTGTTCGATATCGCGTGGGTTATATGTCTTTTCCATTATTTCCAGGTTGCCGTATTCAGGTTAAAACCGGCCAGGCGGTACGCTTTGTAGCGTTCGCGCGCCAGTTGTTTCAAGGATTCTTCGTAAGGGACAAAGTCTACCACTTCTGTGAAAGCGGTGGCAAAATCTGCAAAGTCTGTCCGCAGGCTAATGAGAATGTCGCGCGCGCTGCTGTTGCGTTTTTGCGGCCAGGCAATCTCCACCGGTGCCCCGCCGCGTGGACCTTCGCCCGACAGGTTATGCGGAACAAAACTCTCCGGCGGGCGCGCCCATAGCGCTTCATCCAGGCGAATCGCCTGCTGCTCATCTTCACAGGCAATCAGGACGCGTTTACCTGCGCGCCAACGTTCTGCGGCAATTTCACACACCAGCTGTTCAACGGCGCTGAGGCCATCCTGATGGGTGTCATTGTCCAGAAGGTAGAACGTTGCATTCTTCATATATGGGGCTTCTTGTCATGGATTTAAATGCAAAGCCGGGTGGCGCTTCGCTTACCCGGCCTACGGTTGAGTGGCGTGTAGGCCGGGTAAGGCGTAGCCGCCACCCGGCGTTTTACATCACTCGTCGCCGTTAAAACCCGCACGATTGAGCAGGAACTGCGACAGCAGCGCCACCGGACGTCCGGTCGCGCCTTTGGCTTTACCGGAGCGCCATGCGGTCCCCGCGATGTCCAGGTGCGCCCAGTTGTACTTGCGGGTAAAGCGCGCCAGGAAGCAGCCCGCGGTAATTGCTCCGCCAGGACGACCGCCGATGTTCGCCATGTCTGCGAAGTTAGACTCCAGCTGTTCCTGGAACTCGTCCCCCAGCGGCAGACGCCACGCGCGGTCGCCGGCCTGCTCGGACGCGCCGATCAGCTCATGCGCCAGCGGGTTGTGGTTCGACATCAGGCCGGTGATGTGGTGGCCCAGCGCAATCACGCAGGCGCCGGTCAGCGTAGCCACGTCGATCACCGCTTCAGGTTCGAAGCGCTCAACGTAGGTCAGCACGTCGCACAGCACCAGACGGCCTTCGGCGTCGGTGTTCAGCACCTCAACGGTCTGGCCGGACATGGTGGTCAGCACATCACCCGGACGATAAGCGCGGCCGCCAGGCATGTTTTCGCAGCCCGCCAGCACGCCGATCACGTTGATGGGCAACTGAAGTTCCGCGACCATGCGCATGACGCCGTAAACCGCCGCCGCGCCGCACATGTCGTACTTCATCTCATCCATGCCTTCTGAAGGCTTGATGGAGATACCGCCGGAGTCGAAGGTCAGCCCTTTACCGACGAGCACGATGGGACGCGCATCTTCAGACGGATTACCCTTGTACTCAATGACCGACATCAGGGATTCGTTCTGGGAACCGTTACCGACCGCCAGATAAGAGTGCATCCCCAGCTCTTTCATCTGCTGTTCGCCGATAACGCGGGTGATGACGTTCTTGCTGTACGCGTCAGCCAGCTGGCGCGCCTGAGACGCCAGGTACGCGGCGTTACAGATGTTTGGCGGCATATTGCCAAGATCTTTTGCCGCTTTAATACCGGCGGCAATGGCCAGACCGTGCTGAATGGCGCGCTCGCCGCTGGTCAGCTCGCGACGGGTTGGCACGTTAAAGACCATTTTACGCAGCGGGCGACGCGGCTCGCTTTTGGTGGTTTTCAGCTGATCAAAGCTGTAGAGGCTCTCTTTTGCGGTTTCGACGGCCTGGCGCACTTTCCAGTACGTGTTGCGGCCCTTAACGTGCAGCTCCGTCAGGAAGCAGACGGCTTCCATCGAACCAGTATCATTCAGTGTATTAATGGTTTTCTGAATAACCTGCTTGTACTGGCGCTCATCAAGCTCACGTTCTTTACCACAGCCAATCAGCAGAATACGCTCGGACAGGACGTTCGGAACATGGTGCAGCAACAGGGTCTGCCCTGGTTTGCCTTCCAGTTCGCCACGGCGCAGCAGGGCGCTGATATAGCCGTCGCTGATTTTATCGAGTTGCTCGGCGATCGGGGAGAGTCGGCGTGGTTCAAAGACGCCCACAACGATGCAGGCACTCCGCTGTTTCTCCGGGCTACCGCTTTTTACACTGAACTCCATGCACTACGCTCCTGAATCTTAAAGACAACGGCGGCGGCTACGGATAGAATTGAAACCTTTCGTAACTCATGTCCGCCGTTGTGGTGACTTCGTGTTAATCTTACGTTACTACGGTTTCGACACGTCAATAAATGTCATGAAGCGCGAATCCGCCGGGTTTTTTAATCTTAGCGATGATTTCGACGACTCAAGAGAATAAATGACGTTTAAGCCATGAAACAAGCTAAATTCCTGCATAAGACGAGTTTTAACGGGCGTATTTAAAGTGATAATCATAAGATATCTGGTTCGGGAGACGCTGAAGAGCCAACTGGCGATCCTCTTTATCCTCCTTCTGATCTTTTTCTGTCAGAAGCTGGTCAGGATCCTCGGCGCGGCGGTTGATGGCGAAATCCCAACGAATCTGGTGCTTTCCCTGCTCGGGCTTGGCGTGCCGGAAATGGCGCAGCTTATCCTGCCGTTAAGCCTGTTCCTTGGTCTGCTGATGACCCTGGGTAAGCTCTATACCGAAAGTGAAATCACCGTGATGCATGCCTGCGGCCTCAGTAAAGCCGTACTGGTAAAAGCAGCCATGGTGCTGGCGCTGTTTACGGGCATTGTTGCCGCGGTTAACGTCATGTGGGCGGGGCCGACCTCCTCTCGACATCAGGATGAGGTGCTGGCGGAAGCAAAAGCTAACCCGGGGCTGGCGGCGCTGGCGCAGGGGCAGTTCCAGCAGGCGACCGACGGTAACTCCGTGCTGTTTATCGAAAGCGTCGATGGCAACCGCTTCAATGACGTGTTTCTTGCTCAACTGCGCCCGAAAGGTAACGCCCGGCCTTCTGTGGTGGTGGCGGACTCCGGTCAGCTGTCTCAGCGTAAAGACGGCTCTCAGGTTGTCACGCTGAACAAAGGAACGCGTTTCGAAGGCACGGCTATGCTGCGCGACTTCCGTATTACCGATTTTCAGAACTACCAGGCCATCATTGGCCATCAGGCCGTCGCGCTCGATCCCACGGATACTGAGCAGATGGATATGCGCACCTTAATGAATACCGATACCGATCGTGCGCGTGCTGAACTGCACTGGCGTATCACGCTGGTCTTCACCGTATTTATGATGGCGCTGATGGTGGTTCCGCTGAGCGTGGTAAACCCGCGCCAGGGCCGCGTGCTGTCGATGCTGCCAGCGATGCTGCTGTATCTGGTATTCTTCCTGCTGCAAACCTCAATCAAGTCTAACGGCGGGAAAGGAAAAATTGACCCGATGATCTGGACCTGGGTCGTGAATGGTTTGTATCTGCTGCTGGCAGTCGGACTCAACTTGTGGGACACGGTGCCTGTGCGTCGTCTTCGTGCCCGGTTTACGCGTAAAGGAGCCATCTAATGCAGGCGTTTGGCGTACTTGACCGCTATATCGGTAAAACGATTTTCACCACCATCATGATGACCCTGTTCATGCTGGTGTCGCTCTCGGGCATTATCAAATTTGTCGACCAGTTGAAAAAAGCCGGGCAGGGGAGTTACGACGCGTTGGGCGCCGGGATGTATACCCTGCTCAGCGTACCAAAAGATGTGCAGATCTTCTTCCCGATGGCGGCCCTGTTGGGGGCGCTGCTGGGCCTGGGGATGCTGGCTCAGCGTAGCGAGCTGGTGGTTATGCAGGCATCGGGTTTTACCCGTATGCAGGTTGCGCTGTCGGTGATGAAAACCGCGATCCCGCTGGTGCTGTTGACCATGGCGATTGGCGAATGGGTCGCGCCGCAGGGCGAACAGATGGCGCGTAACTACCGTGCTCAGGCTATGTACGGCGGTTCACTGCTCTCCACGCAGCAGGGATTATGGGCGAAAGATGGTCAGAACTTTGTCTATATCGAACGCGTGAAAGGGGACGATGAACTGGGCGGCGTGAGTATCTATGCCTTCAATAACGATCGTCGTTTACAGTCGGTGCGTTATGCCGCCTCCGCTAAATTTGATGCGAACAACAAGCTTTGGCGGTTATCCCAGGTTGATGAATCTGACCTGACGAACCCGAAACAGATCACCGGTTCGCAGACCGTTAGCGGTACCTGGAAAACCAACCTGACGCCGGACAAGCTTGGGGTGGTAGCGCTCGATCCCGATGCGCTCTCCATCAGCGGTCTGCATAATTACGTGAAGTATCTGAAATCGAGCGGACAGGATGCGGGGCGTTACCAGCTCAACATGTGGAGCAAAATCTTCCAGCCGCTGTCCGTGGCCGTGATGATGCTGATGGCGCTGTCGTTCATCTTTGGACCGCTGCGTAGCGTGCCGATGGGGGTTCGCGTGGTAACCGGTATCAGCTTTGGTTTTGTGTTCTACGTCCTCGATCAGATTTTCGGTCCGCTGACGCTGGTGTATGGCATTCCGCCAATTATCGGCGCACTGTTGCCGAGCGCCAGTTTCTTCCTGATCAGCCTCTGGATGCTGCTAAAACGCTCCTGATAAACCTTCTTCCTCGCTCCCGGTTGCCCGGGGGCGAGGCTAATCTCCTGTTTCACCCCGCACTTTTTCTCACAACCTTCAACGCCTCGCCGTGAATTTGAGTATTATTGAGCGATAAAGTCGTGAAGGGATCCTCTATGAAGCAAATTCGAATGCTGGCCCAGTACTACGTCGACCTGATGATGAAGCTCGGGCTGGTGCGTTTTTCCATGCTGCTGGCGCTGGCGCTGGTCGTTCTGGCCATCGTCGTGCAAATGGCCGTGACCATGGTTCTGCATGGTCAGGTCGAGAGCATCGACGTGATCCGCTCTATTTTCTTTGGCCTGCTGATTACCCCATGGGCGGTCTATTTTCTCTCCGTGGTGGTTGAGCAACTGGAAGAGTCCCGACAGCGTTTATCGAAACTGGTGGATAAGCTGGAAGAGATGCGCGAGCGCGATCTCAAACTCAACGTCCAGCTCAAGGACAACATTGCCCAGCTGAATCAGGAAATTTCAGACCGTGAGAAGGCGGAAGCCGAGCGTCAGACCACGCTTGAGCAGCTAAAAGTTGAGATGAAAGAGCGTGAAGTGACGCAGATCCAGCTTGAACAGCAATCCTCTTTCCTGCGCTCGTTCCTCGATGCTTCGCCGGATCTGGTGTTCTACCGTAATGAAGATAAAGAGTTCTCCGGCTGTAACCGGGCCATGGAACTGTTGACCGGGAAAAGCGAAAAGCAGCTGATCCACCTGAAACCTCAGGATGTCTATTCCGAAGAGGCGGCAGCAAAAGTGATGGAGACGGATGAAAAGGTCTTCCGCCATAACGTTTCGCTGACCTATGAGCAGTGGCTGGACTATCCTGACGGGCGCAAAGCCTGCTTTGAGATCCGCAAAGTGCCTTATTACGACCGGGTGGGGAAACGTCATGGTCTGATGGGCTTTGGCCGCGATATCACCGAGCGTAAGCGCTATCAGGATGCGCTGGAGCGCGCCAGCCGGGATAAAACCACCTTCATCTCCACCATCAGCCATGAACTGCGCACCCCGCTGAATGGCATTGTGGGGCTGAGCCGCATTCTGCTGGATACCGAGCTGACCAGCGAGCAGGAAAAATACCTGAAAACGATCCACGTCTCGGCGGTCACGCTGGGTAATATCTTCAATGATATTATCGACATGGATAAGATGGAGCGCCGTAAAGTTCAGCTCGACAACCAGCCGGTTGATTTTACCGGTTTCCTCGCGGACCTGGAAAACCTGTCAGGTTTACAGGCTCAGCAAAAAGGGTTGAGCTTTGTGATGGAGCCAACGCTGCCGTTGCCGCATAAAGTGGTGACGGACGGCACACGTCTGCGGCAGATCCTGTGGAACCTCATCAGCAACGCCGTGAAGTTTACCCAGAAGGGGCAGGTTGCGGTGCGCATTCGCTATGACGAAGGCGACATGCTGCACTTTGAAGTTGAGGACTCGGGTATCGGCATTCCTCAGGAGGAGCAGGATAAGATCTTCGCCATGTATTATCAGGTTAAAGACAGCCACGGCGGTAAACCGGCGACCGGTACGGGCATTGGACTGGCGGTGTCGAAACGTCTGGCGAAAAGTATGGGCGGGGATATCACCGTTGCCAGCCAGCCGGGTAAAGGCTCCACCTTTACGCTTACCGTCCACGCGCCTGCCGTGGCGGAAGAGGTGGAAGATACGTTTGAGAACGACGATATGCCGCTGCCAGCCCTGCACGTTCTGCTGGTGGAAGATATTGAGCTGAACGTCATTGTCGCTCGGTCGGTACTGGAAAAACTCGGTAACAGCGTGGATGTGGCGATGACCGGGAAAGCCGCGCTGGAGATGTTCACGCCGGGCGAGTATGACCTGGTGCTGCTCGATATTCAGCTACCGGACATGACCGGGCTGGATATCTCCCGCGAGCTGACGCGCAAATATGCTCCTGACGAGCTGCCGCCGCTGGTGGCGTTGACCGCAAACGTGTTGAAAGATAAAAAAGAGTATCTCGAGGCCGGTATGGACGATGTGCTCAGCAAGCCGCTGGCGGTACCCGCCCTGACGGCGATGATCAAGAAGTTCTGGGATACCTGTGATGAAGAGGAGAGCACCATGACGTCTGTTGATAGCGCTAAAGCCCAAACGATACTGGATACCGCCATGCTGGAGCAGTATATCGATCTGGTGGGACCAAAACTGATCACCGATGGCCTCGCCGTGTTCGAAAAAATGATGCCGGGCTATCTGAACGTGCTCGAATCCAACCTGACGGCGCGTGACCAGAAGGGCATCGTCGAAGAGGGACATAAAATCAAAGGCGCGGCAGGATCTGTCGGGTTACGCCATCTCCAGCAGCTGGGCCAACAGATTCAGTCTCCTGATTTACCTGCCTGGGAAGATAACGTAGGTGATTGGGTCGAAGAGATGAAACAAGAGTGGCAAAACGATGTGGCAGTGCTGAAAGCCTGGGTGGATGCCAGAAAAAAATGACCCCGGCTATACCGGGGTGCGCGAATACTGCGCCAACACCAGGGAAATCGTGGCTGCGCCTGATTTTTGTGGGTTGTTTTCGCATGGACGCCGCCTGAAAATTGAGGCCGCACGCAGATAAGATAGCAAATCTTAAACAGTTTGTTACATGAATCAGTGAAATGTGTGAAGCATAGCGTTTTAATCAGAATTTTTAATGTGCTTCAGCGAGTTGCATAGAAGGATCGTCAGAATGAAAAAGATTGGTGTCGTGCTGAGCGGATGTGGTGTTTACGATGGTTCAGAGATACATGAAACCGTATTAACGCTGCTGGCATTATCGCGCCAGGGAGCAGACGTTATCTGCTTCGCCCCGGATAAAACCCAGGCAGATGTGATTAATCATCTTAACGGCGAGCCAATGGCGGAAAGCCGTAACGTGCTGATTGAAGCGGCGCGTATTGTGCGCGGCGATATTCACCCGCTGGCACAGGCCGATGCCGCTGAACTTGATGCGCTCATCGTGCCGGGCGGTTTTGGCGCGGCGAAAAACCTGAGCACGTTTGCAACGGAAGGCACGGCGTGTCATGTCGATCCCGATTTGAAAGCGCTATCGCTGGCGATGCATGCGGCAGGTAAGCCGCAGGGCTTTATCTGCATTGCGCCGGCCATGCTGCCGAAAATTTTTGATTTCCCGCTGCGGCTCACGATCGGAACCGACATTGATACCGCTGAGATTGTCGAGGATATGGGCGGCGAACACGTGCCATGTCCGGTAGACGACATTGTGGTGGACGAGGACAACAAGATCATCACCACGCCAGCGTATATGCTGGCGCAGAACATCGCCGAGGCTGCCGCAGGCATTGAAAAGCTGGTGGACAGAGTGCTGGTCCTGACCGAATGAGTCGTAAATTCTCCCCCGGCGGGTGGTTAAAACGGATCCTGCTGCGTATTATGCTGGTCCTGGCCGTGTTCTGGGGCGGCGGTATTGCGCTGTTCAGCATCCTGCCCGTCCCGTTCTCGGCCGTGATGGCAGAGCGGCAGATTAGCGCCTGGCTCTCTGGGGATTTTGGCTATGTTGCCCATTCTGACTGGGTCAGCATGGATGCAATCTCGCCGTGGATGGGGCTGGCGGTCATTGCGGCAGAAGATCAGAAATTCCCGGAGCACTGGGGTTTTGACGTGGCGGCTATCGAGAAGGCGCTGGATCATAATGAACGTCATGAAAACCGCGTCCGCGGCGCATCGACGCTTTCTCAGCAGACGGTAAAAAACCTGTTCTTATGGGACGGTCGCAGCTGGGTGAGAAAAGGGCTGGAGGCCGGGCTGACGCTGGGCGTCGAGACGGTGTGGAGCAAAAAACGCATTTTAACCGTCTACCTGAATATCGCGGAATTTGGTGACGGCGTATTTGGTGTCGAAGCGGCATCGCAGCGCTATTTTGGCAAGCCCGCCAGCAGGCTGACTATGTCCGAAGCGGCACTGCTTGCCGCCGTGCTGCCGAACCCGCTGCGTTTTAAGGCCAGCGCCCCGTCAGGCTACGTGCGAAGCCGCCAGGCGTGGATTATGCGTCAGATGCGCCAGCTGGGTGGGGAAGGGTTTATGGAGCGAAATAATCTTAGGTAGGGCGGGTAAGCGCAGCGCTACCCGCCGACATGGCGAACGTTAGTCTTCGTCAAACCCGGCGTTGAACAGGGCAATCACTGCCGCCAGCGCTTCTTCTTCCTGCGGGCCGGTGGCTTCAACTTCAATCTGACGGCCTTTGGCAGAATCCAGCATCAGTAGCGCAATCACGCTGTTGGCTTCTGCCTCGGTTCCCTCGTCGTTGCGCAGCAGCACCTCAGCATCAAAACCCTGCATCAGTTCAAACAGCTTCATCGCCGGGCGCGCATGCATGCCCAGCTTGTTGGTGATTTCGACGGTCTGTTTTACGGTCATGTTTTGCGTTTTTCCAGCGTGCGATGACGGGACTGAACGTTCTTCCCGCGTGAGCGGAAGTAATCGGCCAGCTGTTCGGCAATGTAGACCGAACGATGTTTACCGCCGGTACAGCCAATCGCCACCGTCAGGTAGCTGCGATTGTTTGTTTCCAGCATAGGTAACCATAGCTCAAGGTAGCTTCGCGTCTGGTAGATAAAATTGTGTACTTCTGTGTGTCGATCGAGGAACGCCGCCACCGGCTTATCCAGACCGGTCATCGGACGCAGTTTCGGATCCCAGTGTGGGTTCGGCAGGAAACGCACATCAAAAACGTAATCCGCATCGATAGGTATGCCGTGCTTAAAGCCGAAGGATTCAAACACCATCGTCAGTTCGCGCTCGCGCTTGCCGAGTAAGCGCGTACGCAGCATTTCCGCCAGCTCGTGGACGGACATTTCGGAGGTGTCGACAATCAGGTCGGCCCGGGAACGCAGCGGCTCAAGCAGATCGCTCTCTTTATCGATGGCGCTTTCCAGCGAAAGATTTTTACTGGAGAGCGGATGCAAACGACGTGTATCGCTGTAGCGACGGATCAGCGTGTTGCGGTCAGCGTCCAGGAACAAGAGCTGAGGCGAGAAGCATTCCGGCAGGCTGTTCATTGCCTGCTCGAAGATTTCTGGCGATTCCGGCATGTTACGCACGTCGATACTGACGGCGGCAGAGATTTGCCTGTCCGCCAGCGTCCGCGCCAGATCGGGTAACAACACTACCGGCAGGTTATCTACACAGTAAAATCCCATGTCTTCCAGCGCGCGCAGGGCCACGGACTTCCCGGACCCCGAACGACCGCTGACGATCATCAGCACCATGTTCCGTTTCTCCTCAGGGCAGCCGTTCTGAAGGCCCTTTCCCGATTATGCCTCATCCTGATTGCCTTCTGCTTCAGTGATAATTTGATAAAGCTCTTCATCACTTTGGGCTGAGCGCAGTCGACGACAAATGGTTTTATCCGCCAGACGTTTGGCAACCAGCGACAGCGTGTGCAGGTGGGTTTTGGTCTGATCGGCAGGAACCAGAAGCGCGAAAAGCAGATCCACAGGCTGGTTATCGATGGCGTCAAAAGCGATAGGCGTTTCCAGTTGCACAAACACCCCCACGGCACGCAGCGTATCTTCTTCCAGCTTGCCATGCGGGATCGCAATGCCATTGCCGATGCCAGTACTGCCCATTTTTTCACGGGTCAGAATGGCTTCAAACACGATCTGCGGCGGCAGACCCAGCTGTTTTGCGGCCAGCTCACTGATGATTTCCAGCGCACGTTTTTTGCTCTGGCAGTGAACGCCACTGCGGGTACAATCCTGGTTAAGGACATTGCTCAGTTGAAGAGCGGAATCGTTGTTTATCATAATTTCACCTAAGCGCTAACTGTACAAATGGCCTGTTGTGTTTCACAACAGGCCGTCCTGCACCCGTTAACTGCCCGGACAATTAGTGTTGTTTCAGTTTATCTTTATGTTTATTGAGCTGTCTCGCAAGCTTATCAATCAAGCCGTCGATAGCCGCGTACATGTCTTGCCCTTCCGCACTGGCATGGAGTTCCCCTCCGTTGACGTGTAGGGTCGCATCCGAGATATGCGTCACTTTCTCCACTTTCAACACAACATAGACCTGGTTGATCCTCTCGAAATACTGCTCGAGTTTCGCAAACTTAGTGTTTACAAAATCGCGTAAAGCCTCAGTAATCTCGACGTTATGTCCGGTGATATTGAGCTGCATAGTGTCTTCCTTATCGGTTGTGTCAAACCAGTTGTTTACGCTGGTTAGACGGCGGAATGGATAAAGACTCTCGATACTTCGCGACAGTACGACGTGCCACCATAATACCCTGATCGGACAGCATGGTGGTTAACTTACTGTCACTGAGTGGCTTCGCGGGGTTCTCCGCGGCGATCAACTTCTTCACCAGTGCGCGAATAGCCGTTGACGAGGCTTCGCCGCCGCCTTCGGTGTTCACGTGGCTGGAGAAGAAATACTTAAGCTCAAAAATACCGCGTGGGCTGTGCAGATATTTCTGCGTGGTCACGCGGGAAATGGTTGATTCATGCATCTCGACGGCCTGGGCGATGTCTGCCAGCACCATCGGTTTCATAAACTCTTCGCCCTGCTCAAAGAACGCCTGCTGCTGTTCGACAATACAGCGGCTGACGCGCAGCAGCGTGTCATTACGGCTCTCCAGGCTCTTGATCAACCAGCGTGCTTCCTGAAGGTTGCTGCGAATGTATTGATTATCAGCGTCATTACGTGCGCTGGTGCACATGGAGGCGTATTGCTGGTTGATTTGCAGGCGAGGAATGCTGTCGGCATTCAGTTCAACGACCCAGCGGCCATTGTGTTTTCTCACCAGCACATCGGGGATGACATATCCCGGTTCGCTGGTCTGGATCGACTGCCCCGGACGCGGATCGAGCGACTGGATCAGATTCACCGCTTCCTTCAGCACCTCTTCTTTCAGGCGCGTGACGCGCATCAGGGTGCGGAAGTCATGATTCGCCAGCAGATCCAGATGATCGCTGATGATGAGCCGGGCTTCGTCAATCCACGGTGTCTCTTTGGCAAACTGCGAAAGTTGGATCAGAAGGCAGTCGCGCAGATCTTTCGCGGCGACGCCAATCGGGTCGAAGCGCTGAACGCGTTTCAGGACGGCTTCAATCTCTTCCAGTTCAATCTCGTCATTGCCGATGCTTTCCAGAATCTCGTCCAGCGTCACGGTCAAATAGCCCGTGTCGTCAACGGCATCGACAATCGAGGTGGCAATGGCGCGATCGGTATCGGAGAAAGGGGTCAGCTCTACCTGCCACATCAGGTAGTCCTGAAGCGACTGGGTGGTTTCGCCCTGGTAGACCGGGAGTTCATCGTCCTGGTAGTCTGCACGTGTCCCGGAAGGGGTACCCGCGGTGTAGATTTCGTCCCAGCTGGCATCCAGCGGCAGTTCGTCCGGCATCTCTTTCTGTTCAAGCGCATCTACGGAGTCGAGCGTTTCTGTGTCCTGCGTCTGCTGGGCGTCTACCTCGTCATGAAGATCGGTTTGCTCCAGCAGCGGATTGCTGTCCAGCGCCTGCTGGAGCTCCTGCTGGAGTTCTAACGTGGACAGCTGCAACAGACGGATTGCCTGCTGTAGCTGCGGCGTCATGGCCAGTTGCTGGCTGAGCCGTAATTGCAAACCTTGCTTCATGTTCAGAGCGTTTTTCTCCGGTTCGGCGTGACTTAACCTCTACCCTATCAGAGTCTGAAGTCTTCCCCAAGGTACACGCGCTTAACATGCTCATCTTCGAGGATTTGCTGCGGCGTACCGTGGGCAATCAGATGGCCCTGGCTCACTATGTAGGCGCGCTCACACACGGCCAGCGTTTCACGAACGTTGTGGTCCGTGATCAGTACGCCAAGCCCGCTGTCGCGCAGGTGCTCAATGATACGTTTGATATCGATAACGGAGATGGGGTCAACGCCCGCAAACGGTTCATCCAGCAGGATGAATTTTGGGTTTGCTGCCAGCGCGCGCGCAATCTCAACGCGGCGGCGTTCACCACCGGACAGCGCCTGGCCGAGGCTGTCACGCAGATGCTCGATATGAAACTCTTCCATCAGCTCGTTCGCACGGTCAGTGCGCTGCTCGCTGGTCAGATCGTCACGGATCTGGAGCACGGCCATCAGGTTGTCGAACACGCTTAAGCGGCGGAAGATAGACGCTTCCTGCGGCAAATAGCCGATGCCACGACGCGCGCGGGCATGAAGCGGCAGCAGGCTGATATCTTCATCATCGATGATGATGTTGCCGGCGTCACGCGGGACGATGCCCACCACCATGTAGAAGGTCGTGGTTTTACCCGCCCCGTTAGGGCCAAGCAAACCCACGATTTCGCCGGAGTTGACGGTCAGACTGACATCTTCGACGACGCGGCGGCCCTTATACGCTTTCGCGAGGTTTTTTGCAGTTAAAGTTGCCATAACGAATTAGTTACTCTTTTTCTGTGCCGGAGCCTGACCGTTGTTCTTGTCCTGCAACTGCGAAGGCACAAGCACGGTCGTGACGCGTTTGCCTTTTTCGCTGGAGGCCTGCATTTTCTGCTCTTTCACCAGATAGGTGATCTTGTCGCCTTTGATGTTGCTGTCCAGCTGTTCCAGGTAAGCATTACCGGTCAGGATGACCAGATCCTTCGCCAGTTCATAATGCATATGCGAGGCATGGCCTTTCACCGGCTTGCCGTTGTCCTGCATCTGGTAGAAGGTGGCCGGGTTGCCATAACCATCGATAATCTCTTTGCCCTGCTCGCCGCCCGGACGGGTAACGACCACTTTGTCGGCGTTGATTTTAATGGTGCCCTGGGTCATGACGACGTTGCCGGTAAAGGTGACGACGTTACCCTGCATATCCAGAGACTGGGTATCGGATTCAATATGAATCGGCTGTTCGGTGTCGCCAGTCACAGCAAGCGCGGGAAGACTGGCCGCCAGCAGCGCGCTGGCGATAACAACTTTAAGGCTGAGTTTGTTTGTTTTGAATTTCATAGGAGGTTCTAACCTTTTCAATCAGCTCGGCGTTTTTGCTGCGTAAGTTCCCGCGCATTCTTAAACCGCTGGAATTAAATGTTGTGCCATACAGGGTGACTAGATCCTGCGACGTGACATCCTGGGTGACCAGGTTGATCTGGGCGTTATCCGTCGTAATTTTTCGCAGTTGCGCGTCAGCGGTCAGGGCGTTGACTTCAACGTGACCATACAGGTAAAGCATACGGTCATTTGTCAGTTTTGCCCGGTCAGACTTGATAGACCACGTCGGCACTTTGTCCGTATCAAAGGTGGTCATGACCGGTTGGGTAAACCACGAGGTACCGTCATCTGAAAAATATTCTACATGCTGAGCAACGAGGCGATAGTTCAGCGCGCCTTCCGGGCTATAGACCACGGTGTCGCTGTGATCGCTTTTATAGGTCGGGTCGCTCGTGTTAACCACTTCCGCTTGCGTATCATCGCGGTCAGCGAGGTTGACGCCAATCAGTACCAGGGCGACAAGCGCAAGCAGAATGATAACCCAACGTCTGGTTTTACTCATATCGATTGCCCTTTCGCCTCATCAAGCTTGCCCTGCGACAGCAGAAGCAGATCGCAGACTTCACGGACGGCGCCGCGGCCACCGTGAATATGGGTAACGTAATCAGCACGCGGGATCAGCAGCGGGTGCGCGTCAGCCACGGCGATGCTCAGACCCACCTCCGCCATCA
The DNA here is from genome assembly GCF_014982105.1 of Enterobacter cloacae complex sp. P18RS. NCBI lineage: Bacteria > Pseudomonadati > Pseudomonadota > Gammaproteobacteria > Enterobacterales > Enterobacteriaceae > Enterobacter > Enterobacter cloacae complex sp. P18RS. Next base: position 86,105 of record NZ_JADCKV010000002.1, read on the forward strand.
CTGGCCAGTCGATCAAATCATCCCCGACGTATGCCACATTCTCTGGTGCAATGGCCAGTTTTCCCAGCAGATCCCGGAAAGCTACCATCTTATCAGACTGCCCCTGATAGAGATGGGTAATGCCCAGCGTTTCACACCGATCTTCTACCAGTTTAGCTTTCCGCCCGGTGATGATTGCAACTTCAATTCCGGACGTGAGCGCACAGCGGATACCGTAACCGTCGCGAACGTTAAAGGCTTTCAGCTCTTCGCCGTTATTGCCCATATAAATCAGACCGTCGGAGAGCACACCATCCACATCGAGGATCAACAGGCGGATATTTTCCGCCTTTGCCATCATGTGGGCGCTCACCGGGCCATAACAGGTTGCAAGGGATGCACCCGCATTACTCATTGTCTTATCCTTCATTACACTACGCCAGCGCGCAGCAGATCATGCATATGTACCACACCCAGCAGTTGGTCGCCATCGGCAACCATCACTGAGGTAATATGACGGGACTGCATCAGGTTCAGCACATCTACCGCCAGCGTGCCCGGACGGACGCGGATCCCGCCTGGCGTCATCACATCAGCAATGCCCAGCGTTCGGACATCCACACCCATATCGAATACCCGGCGCAGGTCGCCGTCGGTGAAAATGCCCTGAATCTTCATCAGATCGTCGCAGATAACCGTCATGCCCAGGTTTTTACGGGTGATCTCCAGTAACGCGTCGCGCAAAGAGGCCTCTTTGCTCACGTGCGGGATCTCATCTCCGGTGTGCATAATATCGTTAACCCGCAGCAGCAGTTTGCGCCCGAGCGCGCCGCCGGGATGAGACAGGGCAAAATCTTCAGGCGTAAAACCGCGGGCTTCCAGCAGCGCAACGGCAAGGGCATCGCCCATCACCAGCGCGGCGGTTGTGCTGGAGGTCGGCGCCAGCCCCAGCGGACAGGCTTCTTTAGGCACTTTCACGCACAGGTGAATATCCGCCGCACGCGCCATGCTGCTTTCCGGTCGGCTGGTCATGCAAATCAGCGGTACGTGCAGACGCTTCAGCACCGGGATCAACGCCAGGATTTCATTCGATTCCCCGGAGTTGGACAGCGCAATAACCACGTCCTGCGGCGTAACCATGCCGAGGTCACCGTGCGCGGCTTCACCGGGATGAACGAAGAATGACGACGTGCCGGTACTGGCAAAGGTCGCCGCCATTTTGCGTCCGATATGGCCGGATTTGCCCATCCCCATCACCACGACTTTGCCGGCACAGTAGAACATCTTCTCACAGGCCAGACTAAAATCCTGATTAATGTACTGATCTAACTGCGCCAGACCTTCACGTTCAATCTCCAGAACGTCTTTGCCTGCTTTCTGAAAGTCAAAACCCGGCTGCAATTCTATTTGCGACATAATGCGTTTCCGTTTACCCAGAGAGAAGAGGCGAAAGCCAGTACAGCATCGCCAGCCATACGATAAATCCACCCGTCAGCAGCGCGCCTGCGCCTTTGCCGATCTGCTCTTTTCGCCGCCAGCAGAGCAGGGCGAAAATCACGCTGACCAGCAGCATTACACCGTAATCGCGCGTGAAAACCATAGGGTTAAACGGCCCCGGCGAGATTAGCGCCGGCAGCCCCGTCACGATTGCGATATTGAAAATATTCGAGCCGATGATATTGCCGATGGCGATATCATCTTCCCCTTTACGCGCCCCGGCGATGGCGGTGGCCAGCTCTGGCAGGCTGGTGCCGATGGCGATTACCGTCAGACCGATTGTCAGTTCGCTCATCGCAAACGCGTTCGCCAGCACCGTCGCGTTATCGACCACCATCCGCGTGGCCATTGGCATGATGATCAGCGCGACGCCCAGCCACAGCAGGGCGACGGGTAAGGTCCCTTCCCGGGGCAGCTCGGCGAGATGCTCACGCGTAAGGCTATCGTTACCCTGTTTTTCCGCCAGACGTGCGATCTTCACGCTGTAAAGCAACCAGATTACGGCCAGGGCGAGCAGGAATATACCGTCACCGACGCTCAGCACCCCGTCATAAAGTACGTAGCCTGCCAGCAGACTGACGACTAACATTAACGGCAATTCCCGGCGCAAAACATCAGAATGCACGCGAAATGGATGCAGTAATGCGGCTAAGCCTAAAATCAGTAAGATATTGACGATGTTAGAGCCAATCGCGGTGCCGATAGCGAGGTCGACCTGCCCATGCAGCGAGGCTGAAACAGAAACGATGATTTCAGGAAGCGATGTGCCTACACTGACCACCGTCATGCCGATAATGATGGGCGGCATGCCAATGAGTCGACAGAGAATGGATGCGGCAAAGACCAAACGGTCAGCACTGTAGACCACCAACAGTAAACCAATTATTAACAGTGCTGTTGCTAAAAGCATCAAAAGTCCTTTCTTCAGGTATACTCGCTGGTCCACTGCGCACGAATGTTGGCGCCAGATGAAGTCTGAGACGTAACGAATTCCTAATTTTGACTTTATGCGCCGGAAAAGTAAAACAAATGCCAGCTTTCGCTAACCCCAATAGTGAATATTCTGTAAAAATGCGGGGTTTAGGGCTGATTTACGCTTCATGCCAGCCGTGAAGCAAGGTAAGTAAGGAACCATAAATGAGCCAAACGATGGCGAATATAGTCGATGTCCGGGGCGTCAGTTTTTCTCGCGGCAACCGGTTAATATTTGATGATATTTCGCTGACCGTGCCGCGCGGTAAAATCACCGCCATCATGGGGCCGTCAGGGATCGGTAAAACCACGTTGCTGCGTCTTATCGGCGGGCAAATTCCCCCTGACAGCGGCGAAATTCTCTTCGACGGCGAAAACGTCCCGGCGATGTCTCGCTCGCGCCTCTACACGGTTCGCAAACGGATGAGCATGCTCTTTCAGTCGGGCGCGCTGTTCACGGATATGAACGTTTTTGACAACGTGGCCTATCCGTTGCGTGAGCACACCCATCTTCCTCCTGAGCTGTTGCACAGTACGGTGATGATGAAGCTTGAAGCCGTGGGGCTGCGGGGGGCTGCGAAACTCATGCCGTCCGAACTCTCGGGTGGGATGGCGCGCCGCGCCGCGCTGGCGCGTGCTATTGCCCTGGAACCCGATTTAATCATGTTCGATGAACCGTTCGTCGGGCAGGACCCCATCACCATGGGCGTGCTGGTGAAGTTAATTTCGGAGCTGAACAGCGCGCTTGGCGTCACCTGCGTGGTGGTTTCCCACGACGTGCCGGAAGTGCTGAGTATCGCTGATTACGCCTATATTGTGGCTGACAAAAAGATCGTCGCCCACGGCAGCGCGCAGGCGTTGCAGGAGAATGGCGATCCGCGCGTGCGGCAGTTCCTGGACGGTATCGCAGATGGGCCGGTGCCTTTCCGCTATCCGGCGGGCGACTATCATGACGATTTACTCGGAATAGGGAGTTAAGCCACTCATGCTGTTAAATGCGTTGGCGGGTCTTGGACACCGTGGCCTAAAAACCATCAGTACGTTCGGGCGTGCCGGATTAATGTTGTTCAACGCGCTGGTCGGCAAACCGGAGTTCCGCAAGCATGCGCCGTTACTGGTGCGGCAGCTTTATAACGTCGGCGTGCTGTCGATGCTTATCATCATCGTGTCGGGTCTGTTTATTGGCATGGTGCTGGGGTTGCAGGGGTATCTGGTGCTGACAACCTACAGCGCGGAAACCAGCCTTGGCATGCTGGTGGCGCTCTCGCTGCTGCGTGAACTCGGGCCGGTGGTTGCCGCGCTGCTGTTCGCCGGGCGTGCAGGGTCAGCGTTGACGGCGGAAATTGGCCTGATGCGCGCCACCGAGCAGCTCTCCAGTATGGAGATGATGGCGGTCGATCCGCTGCGCCGGGTGATCTCGCCGCGCTTCTGGGCCGGGGTTATCTCCTTGCCGTTACTGACTATCCTCTTTGTGGCGGTAGGTATCTGGGGAGGCGCGCTGGTTGGCGTTAACTGGAAAGGCATTGATGCCGGATTCTTCTGGTCTGCCATGCAGGACGCCATCGATCTGCGGATGGATCTGGTGAACTGTCTGATCAAGAGCGTGGTTTTCGCTGTGACGGTTACCTGGATTGCGTTGTTTAATGGTTACGATGCCATTCCGACGTCGGCGGGCATTAGCCGTGCAACGACGCGTACTGTCGTACATTCGTCGCTGGCCGTTTTAGGTCTGGATTTTGTGCTCACCGCACTGATGTTTGGGAATTGAGTTCATGCAAACGAGAAAAAATGAAATTTGGGTTGGCGTGTTTCTGCTTCTGGCGCTGCTGGCCGCGCTGTTCATCTGCCTGCGAGCGGCGGACATCACCTCTGTTCGCGCCGAGCCGACGTATCGTGTCTACGCGACTTTCGATAACATCGGCGGCCTGAAAGCGCGCTCACCGGTGCGTATTGGTGGCGTCGTTATCGGACGTGTCGCTGACATTACGCTTGATGAGAAAACCTATCTGCCGCGCGTCGCGATGGATATCGAAGAGCGCTATAACCACATTCCGGACACCAGCTCGCTTTCTATCCGCACCTCTGGCCTGCTGGGGGAGCAATATCTGGCCCTTAACGTTGGTTTTGAAGATCCTGAGCTGGGAACGACTATCCTTAAAGACGGTAGCGTAATCCAGGATACCAAGTCAGCGATGGTGCTGGAAGATATGATTGGTCAGTTCCTTTACAACAGTAAAGGGGATGATAAAAAGTCTGACGATGCCCCTGCGCAGAGTGAAGACCACACCAACGTCGAACCGACGCCAGGCGCGACGAATTAATTTCAGGAGAAGTTATTCATGTTTAAACGACTGTTAATGGTTGCCATGCTGGTCATTGCCCCTCTTACCGCGGCGCACGCTGCGGATCAGAGTAACCCGTACAAACTGATGAATGAGGCCGCGAAGAAAACCTTCGACCGTCTTAAAAACGAACAGCCAAAAATCCGTTCTAACCCGGATTATCTGCGTGATGTGGTGGATCAGGAACTGCTGCCGTATGTGCAGATCAAGTATGCGGGCGCACTGGTGCTGGGCCGTTACTACAAAGACGCGACCCCGGCGCAGCGCGAGGCTTACTTTGCGGCGTTCCGTGAATACCTGAAACAGGCTTACGGCCAGGCGCTGGCGATGTACCACGGGCAGACCTATCAGATTGCCCCTGAACAGCCGCTGGGCGATGCCACTATCATTCCTATTCGCGTGACGATTATCGATCCAAACGGTCGTCCACCGGTTCGTCTGGACTTCCAGTGGCGTAAAAACAGCCAGACCGGAAACTGGCAGGCGTACGACATGATCGCTGAAGGCGTCAGCATGATCACCACTAAACAGAACGAGTGGAGCGATCTGCTGCGCACTAAAGGCATCGATGGCCTGACGGCTCAGCTTCAGTCCATCTCTCGTCAGAAAATTACCCTGGACGAGAAGAAGTAATGTCACAGCAGCTTAGCTGGGCGCGTGACGGCGAGACGTTGACGCTGACGGGAGAGCTGGATCAGGATCTGCTTAACCCGCTGTGGGACGCTCGCCATAACGCGATGCAGGGCGTGACGCTGATTGATCTCCATGGCGTTACGCGGGTAGATACCGCCGGTATCGCCCTGCTGGCGCACCTGGTGGCCACGGGCAAAAAGCAGGGGAGTGGCGTTACCCTGACGGGGGTAAGCGATAACGTGATTACCCTTGCACAGCTTTACAATTTGCCCGAAGACGTATTACCTCGCTAATTTTTTCAGTACGTTACTTCTGAAAGCCCCGACAGTTTACGCGTCGGGGCTTTTTGCTTGTTTAAGACCGCGCCACTTTGCTCTAAGATGTTGAGCTTGTTTTCACTATCAGATGATGTAGACCCCATGGAAAATAATGAAATCCAGACTGTGCTGATGAATGCACTCTCCCTTCAGGAAGCCCACGTCTCTGGCGATGGCAGTCACTTCCAGGTTATTGCTGTGGGTGAGATGTTCGACGGAATGAGTCGCGTGAAGAAACAGCAGGCTGTGTACGCGCCGCTGATGGAATACATTGCGGATAACCGCATCCACGCCCTGTCGATTAAAGCGTTCACCCCACAGGAGTGGGCACGCGATCGCAAACTAAACGGTTTTTGAGCTGAGGGCGAAACGCCCGCAGCACGGTTGAATTTATAAGAGAGCAAACGATGGATAAATTTCGTGTACAGGGACCCACGCGTCTCCAGGGCGAAGTCACAATTTCTGGCGCTAAAAACGCCGCGCTGCCCATTCTTTTCGCTGCGCTGCTCGCAGAAGAGCCGGTAGAGATCCAGAACGTACCGAAGCTGAAAGATATCGACACGACCATGAAGTTGCTCGGCCAGTTGGGCACCAAAGTGGAGCGTAACGGTTCCGTCTGGATCGATGCCAGCAACGTGAACAACTTCTCAGCGCCGTATGAGCTGGTGAAAACCATGCGTGCTTCCATCTGGGCGCTTGGTCCGCTGGTGGCGCGTTTCGGTCAGGGACAGGTTTCACTGCCGGGCGGATGCGCTATCGGCGCGCGTCCCGTTGACCTGCATATCTTCGGCCTGGAAAAACTCGGCGCGGAGATCAAGCTGGAAGAGGGTTACGTTAAAGCGTCCGTCAATGGTCGTCTGAAAGGCGCGCACATTGTCATGGACAAAGTGAGCGTGGGCGCAACGGTCACCATCATGTCGGCTGCTACGCTGGCAGACGGCACTACCATCATCGAAAACGCCGCCCGTGAGCCGGAGATCGTGGATACCGCGAACTTCCTGGTCGCGCTGGGGGCGAAGATCAGCGGGCAGGGCACAGACCGTATCACCATCGAAGGCGTTGAACGTCTGGGTGGTGGTGTGTATCGCGTACTGCCAGATCGTATCGAAACCGGTACCTTCCTGGTGGCCGCGGCCATTTCTGGCGGTAAGATTGTCTGCCGTAACGCCCAGCCGGATACCCTGGATGCGGTGCTGGCGAAACTGCGCGATGCGGGTGCGGATATCGAAATCGGTGAAGACTGGATCAGCCTCGATATGCACGGGCAGCGTCCTAAAGCCGTTAACGTGCGTACTGCGCCACATCCGGCATTCCCGACGGATATGCAGGCACAGTTCACGCTGTTGAACCTGGTGGCCGAAGGCACGGGCTTCATCACGGAAACTATCTTCGAAAACCGTTTCATGCACGTACCGGAACTGATCCGTATGGGTGCGCATGCTGAGATTGAAAGCAACACGGTAATTTGCCACGGCGTTGAAAAACTGTCCGGTGCGCAGGTGATGGCGACCGATCTGCGCGCGTCTGCGAGCCTCGTATTGGCAGGTTGTATTGCGGAAGGGACTACCGTTGTCGATCGTATCTACCACATCGATCGTGGATACGAGCGTATTGAGGACAAACTGCGCGCGCTGGGTGCAAATATCGAGCGTGTGAAGGGCGAGTAATCGTTCCGGCACCCCCCTGCCATAACAGGCCGGGGGATTGCTGTTCCTGTCAATCCTGGTGCATCAGTCCTGATGTGCTTTCTTCGTTTTGCCCTGGCGCATCATGCGCGTTCTGTCGATAAATTCATGGGTAATAGGATCGTGGTAGCGTGACGGCCATATCACCCACGGATGCGTATCCAGCGCCGTCGCGATAATCAGTTCCCCCTTCGGCCATGGGCGGGTCAGGGCGTTTGCCAGCGTCGACGAGCTTAGCCCATGACGACGTGATTCGGCAGCCAGCGATGTTCCTTTTTTACGCAGTGCCGCAATAATGTCAGCAGAATGCCAGTCGATGAATTTTGTATCCATAATGCTGTCCTTGTGTTCGTTATCGTCCACGTCGTTTCGTGTGAAAAGACAGCATTACTATACTCACTTCGAACATGTGTTCTAAAAAGTTCATGTTACGAGAAGCAATATTCAGAATAAGGCACGGCTTTATACATGCGGCCTGTAACCCGATGGGCTTACGCGGAAATGTAATTTATTGGTGTGTACTGGAATCTCCCTGCGTGGGCGCAGGGAGATGAGGAGGGGATTATCGATCGCGCTGGACGGCGATGTGCGCGAGGCCGATTAGCGCATCACGCCATGGGCTGTCGGGAATGACCTGAATGGCGGCGATGGCTTTGTCCGCTTCTTCTTCAGCGCGCTGACGCGTCCATTCCAGGGAGCCGCAGATAGCCATTGTTTCCAGTACCGGTTCCAGAAGATGGCGTCCATTTCCCTGCTCGATAGCCTCCCGGATCATTTTCGCCTGCTCTGGTGTGCCATTGCGCATCGCGTGGAGCAGCGGCAGCGTTGGCTTGCCTTCGTTCAGGTCATCGCCGACGTTTTTACCGAGCGTTTCGCCATCCGCGCTGTAGTCCAGCAAATCATCAATCAGCTGGAACGCGGTGCCGAGATAACGGCCATAGTCCTGAAGGCCCTTTTCCTGAGCTTCGCTACAGCCTGCCAGAATGCCGGAGCATTGCGCGGCGGCTTCGAACAGACGTGCGGTCTTGCTGTAAATCACCCGCATATAGTTTTCTTCGGTGATGTCCGGGTCGTTGACGTTCATCAGCTGTAGGACTTCACCTTCAGCGATAACGTTCACGGCTTCTGACATCACTTCCAGCACCTTCAGCGAGCCAAGGCTGGTCATCATCTGGAAGGCGCGGGTATAGATAAAATCGCCTACCAGAACGCTTGCCGCATTACCAAACGCGGCGTTGGCGGTGGCTTTTCCACGACGCATGTCTGATTCATCCACAACATCGTCGTGAAGCAGGGTGGCGGTGTGGATAAATTCGATCAGCGCCGCGATCGTGACGTGGGCATTTCCCTGATAGCCAACCGCGCGTGCGGCCAGAATGGCAATCATCGGACGAATACGTTTACCGCCGCCGCTGACGATGTAATAGCCCAACTGATTGATCAGCTGAACGTCAGAGTTGAGTTGCTCCAGGATTGCTGCATTCACACCCGCCATATCTTGCGCGGTTAACTCATTGATTTTTTCTAAATTCATCGCAAAAGCCGGGCTTTTTATCCTGTTTATCCCACACGAGATGGGTACACAAAGGGTTTCGGTTTATAAATAGTATTGCTGATTGTACTGAAAAAACGGCTCAGATAAACGTTACCGTACGTGTTGTGTTTTTTTTCTTCATGTATTGATGGTAGCACTTGTCAAAGGCTCGCGTTTTGCGTAATATTCGCGCCCTATTGTGAATATTTATAGCGCACTCTGAATCATACGAGGATGTGCGCGGAAGCGGAGTTTATATGTACGCGGTTTTCCAAAGTGGTGGTAAACAACACCGAGTAAGCGAAGGTCAGACCGTTCGCCTGGAAAAGCTGGACATCGCAACTGGCGAATCTGTTGAGTTCGCTGAAGTTCTGATGATCGCAAACGGTGAAGAAGTCAAAATCGGCGTTCCTTTCGTTGATGGCGGCGTTATCAAAGCTGAAGTTGTTGCTCACGGTCGTGGCGAGAAAGTTAAAATCGTTAAGTTTCGTCGTCGTAAACACTATCGTAAGCAGCAGGGCCACCGTCAGTGGTTCACTGATGTGAAAATTACTGGCATCAGCGCCTAAGACCTGAGGAGAGATTTAAATGGCACATAAAAAGGCTGGCGGCTCCACACGTAACGGTCGCGATTCAGAAGCTAAACGCCTGGGCGTTAAGCGTTTCGGTGGCGAATCCGTTCTGGCGGGTAGCATCATCGTTCGTCAGCGTGGCACCAAGTTCCACGCGGGTACCAACGTAGGTTGCGGTCGTGACCACACTCTGTTTGCTAAAGCAGACGGTAAAGTGAAATTTGAAGTTAAAGGCCCGAACAACCGTAAATACATCAGCATCGTTGCTGAGTAAGGTTTTCTCGGTCCGGTAACGGATTAAAGCCCCGCAACGTGTTGCGGGGCTTTTTACATTGGAAACCCGGAAAATTTTCTGTAGGGAAAACGGGCATGAAGCAGCAGGCCGGCATGGGTATTCTTTTGGCGCTCACTACCGCAATGTGCTGGGGTGCGCTGCCAATTGCAATGAAGCAGGTACTGGAAGTCATGGAGCCACCGACGGTGGTGTTTTATCGCTTCCTGATGGCAAGCATAGGCCTGGGCGCCATTCTGGCCGTCAAAGGTAAGCTGCCACCGCTGCGCATCTTCCGAAAACCGCGTTGGCTGGTGTTACTGGCTATCGCGACGGGCGGTCTGTTCGGTAACTTCATTCTGTTCAGCTCTTCCCTGCAATATCTTAGCCCTACAGCGTCGCAGGTGATTGGTCAGCTTTCACCGGTCGGCATGATGGTCGCCAGCGTATTCATCCTCAAGGAGAAGATGCGCGGCACGCAGATCATCGGGGCAAGCATGCTGCTTTGCGGGCTGGTGATGTTCTTTAATACCAGCCTGATTGAGATTTTTACCCGCCTGACGGATTACACCTGGGGTGTCATTTTTGGGGTGGGTGCAGCAACGGTCTGGGTGAGTTATGGCGTCGCGCAAAAGGTGTTATTGCGCCGTCTTGCCTCACAGCAGATCCTCTTTTTGCTGTACACTTTGTGTACACTGGCATTATTGCCTTTAGCGAAGCCGGGTGTAATTACCCAGCTCAGCGACTGGCAACTGGCGTGCCTCATTTTTTGTGGGCTGAATACGCTGGTCGGTTATGGCGCTCTGGCTGAAGCCATGGCGCGCTGGCAGGCAGCACAGGTGAGCGCCTTAATCACGCTTACCCCGCTGTTTACGCTGTTATTTTCAGATTTGTTATCAATGGCCTGGCCCGATGTCTTCGTCAAGCCGATGCTCAACCTGTTGGGTTATCTCGGTGCGTTTGTCGTGGTTGCGGGCGCGATGTATTCCGCCATTGGTCATCGTCTTTGGGGGCGTTGGCGCAAAAATGAAGCGGTTGTAATAGTCCCCCGCTCAGGCGAATGAGTTACGGAGAGTAAAATGAAGTTTGTTGATGAAGCGACGATTCTGGTCGTGGCAGGTGATGGCGGTAACGGTTGTGTAAGCTTCCGCCGTGAAAAATATATTCCTCGTGGCGGTCCTGACGGCGGTGACGGTGGGGACGGTGGCGACGTGTGGCTGGAGGCGGATGAAAACCTCAACACGCTGATCGACTACCGTTTCGAAAAATCTTTCCGCGCCGAGCGTGGCCAGAACGGCCAGAGCCGCGACTGTACCGGTAAACGCGGTAAAGACGTGACGATCAAAGTGCCGGTGGGTACGCGTGTCATCGATCAGGGCACGGGCGAAACCATGGGTGATATGACCAAACACGGTCAGCGCCTGATGGTGGCGAAAGGCGGCTGGCATGGTCTGGGTAACAGCCGTTTCAAATCTTCCGTTAACCGTACCCCGCGTCAGAAAACCATGGGTACCCCGGGTGATAAGCGCGACCTGCAACTGGAACTGATGCTGCTGGCGGATGTGGGGATGCTGGGTATGCCAAACGCCGGTAAATCGACGTTTATCCGTGCGGTCTCTGCGGCGAAACCCAAAGTAGCGGATTATCCGTTTACGACGCTGGTGCCGAGCCTGGGCGTTGTCCGTATGGATAACGAGAAGAGCTTTGTGGTCGCTGACATCCCGGGTCTGATTGAAGGGGCAGCAGAAGGCGCCGGTCTGGGTATTCGCTTCCTGAAGCACCTTGAGCGTTGTCGCGTACTGTTGCACCTCATCGACATCGATCCAATCGACGGTTCCGATCCGGTTGAAAACGCCCGTATTATTATCGGCGAGCTGGAGAAATACAGTGAAAAACTGGCGCAAAAACCGCGCTGGCTGGTATTTAACAAGATCGACCTGATGGATAAAGCGGAAGCTGAAGCGAAAGCTAAAGCGATTGCCGACGCGATGGGTTGGGAAGATAAGTACTATCTGATCTCTGCCGCCAGCCAGGTTGGCGTGAAAGATCTCTGCTGGGATGTGATGACCTTTATCATCGAGAATCCGGTTGTTCAGGCAGAAGAGGCGAAACAGCCTGAAAAAGTCGAATTCATGTGGGATGACTACCACCGCCAGCAGCTCGAAGAGCTGGAAGCGGAAGAAGATGATGAAGACTGGGACGATGACTGGGATGAAGACGACGAAGAAGGCGTCGAGTTCATCTACAAGCACTAACCCCTGTATAAAGCCCCTTAACGGGGCTTTTTTTTATCCTATTTTCGCCGGTAACCAACAGCTGGCGATGAGGCCGCCCTCAGCGCCGTTCTCCAGCGTTAAATGGCCATGATGGAGCTGTACGATACGCTGTACGATGCTCAGCCCAAGGCCGCTGCCGCCGTAGCGCTGGTCGAGACGTCGGAAAGGTTCGGTGATCGACTGGCGGTGCGCCTCATCAATACCCGGCCCCTGATCGGTAACGCTCACCCGGGTACCGCCCTCCGTCGCTGTTAATGCCACTTCAATGGTTGTGCCTGCCGGGCTGTAGCGGGCGGCATTCTCCAGAAGGTTCCTTAGCATCAGACGTAACAGGACGGCGTCCCCCTGTACCGTCAGCGCGCTGTGGGCCGGCCATATTACCGTATGCTCTTTGGCTTCATGCTCCAGGCTGAGCGGAGCAATGATCGTTTCCGTCCAGTTCACGGTATCGTAATGGCCGCTGGCCATCGCCTGCCCGGCACGCGCCAGCATCAGCAGCTGTTCCACCGTGTGCATCAACTGATCGATACGGCTTATCAGTGGCGTGGCCTGCGGGGAACCGGACTGAGCCATCAGTTCCAGATGGAGCCTAATCCCCGCAAGCGGCGTACGTAACTCGTGTGCCGCATCGGCGGTAAACAGGCGTTCCTGTTGAATAGTGTGGTCCAGCCGGGCGAGGAGTTGATTGAGCGACGTGGTCACAGCGCCTATCTCTTCCATATCGGAATACATCGGCAGGGGAGTCAGATTATCCGCCGAACGGTTCGCAAGGCTGGCGCGAAGTTTGTTGAGTGGTCGGGTGATCCAGGTGACGGCCCAAAATGAGAAGAGCAGGGTAAAACCGACCATCACCAGAGAAGGGACCAGCAGGGAGGCAATGGCTTCGCGGATCTCTTTTTCGACATGGTTGTTGCGCGCTTTGGCGGACAACGTTTCGTTCACCAGAAAACCGATCTGCTCGCGGCTCTCATGCCACAGCCAGACAACGCTAATGAGTTGAAAAAATAGCAGAATAACCGCCAGCAACACCATTAATCGCCGGCGCATACTGTTCATTTCTGGCTCTCCAGACGGTAACCCACGCCGCGTACGGTTTTGATGCGATCTTTACCGAGCTTGCGCCGCAGATTATGAATGTGAACTTCAAGCGTGTTTGATCCTGGATCGTCCTGCCAGGAGTAGATGTCCTGTTGCAGCGTTTCACGGTGCACGGTCTGCCCGCTGCGCATGATCAGGCGCGTCAGCAGAGCGAACTCTTTTGGCGTCACTTCCACAGGCTGAGACTGGCGCAGCACCTGCTGAGTTTGCAGATTGAGGGTGATATCTCCGTCCGTCAGCAGGTTGTCGCTGTGGCCCTGATAGCGGCGGATCAACGCCCGTACGCGAGCCTGTAGCTCGGCAAGGGCGAAGGGTTTTACCAGATAATCGTCAGCGCCAGAATCCAGCCCGTTAATTCTGTCTTCAATGGCATCGCGGGCGGTGAGAATCAAGACGGGATTCTCAACCCCGCGACGACGCCACTGGCAGAGCAGCGTCGCGCCGTCTTTATCCGGCAGCCCTAAATCCAGGATCACGAGGCTGTATTCACCGCTCTGGATCAGGGCATCTGCTTCAGCGGCCGTGGTGGCACAATCCAGGGCGTAGCCTTCATTCCCCAGCGCCAGCGCTAACCCTTCCTGCAATAACAGATCGTCTTCAACTATCAGTAGTTTCATCGCTAGTTATTCTGGTAGATGTCCTTATAGAGCCTGCTTTCGAAACGCACCAGTGGAATACGGCGATTGCGCTGGTCAGCCGGTTCGACGGCATAGCCGGAAAGATACTGCACAAATGCCATGCGTTGTCCGCTGGCGGTAGTGATAAAACCGGCAAGGTTGTAAACGCCTTGCAGGGAACCCGTTTTGGCTGACACTTTGCCATCCACGCCCGCAGCGTGAAGGCCCGCGCGGTACTGAAGAGAGCCGTCGTGTCCGGCAAGCGGCAGCATCGTAATAAAGTTTAGCTCAGCGTCATGCTGAGCAATGTACTGCAACACCTGCATCATGGTGGCCGGCGAGATCAGGTTATGACGCGATAAACCGGAACCATCAACGGCGATGGTGTTGCCCAGATCGATACCCGCCTGCTGGCGCAGGATCTGACGTACGGCATCAGAACCGGCCCGCCAGGTGCCCGGCACACCAAATCGCGCGTGCCCAATCATGCGGAACACCGTGTCGGCAATCATGTTATCCGACTTTTTCAGCATAATCTTAAGCAAATCATGCAGTGGCGCGGACTGTTTGCTGGCAATCACCGTGCCTGGCTCATTTACCTGCGTCTGGCGCAGCAGCGTTCCAGTGTAGGTTATGCCCGCCTGCTTCAGTTCATCTTTAAAAATGGCACCGGCATAGCCAGCGCCATCCTGAATGGCAAAGGCCAGCGGGAGGGGGTCGGCCCGCTGGGTCAGGCAGCCGGTGAGCGTATAGCGATTGAGATCGCCTGGTACCACGTCCAGCTCGCAATACTGCGCCTCCGGAGAGCCTTTCGCCAGCGTCCGCACCTGGCTGAACATCGTGACCGGGTAGTATGAGGCCACGCGGATAAAAGCTAAGTCATTTGGTTTTGGCGCGCTGTAAAGCGATACGGAGAAGCAGTTACGGTCAACGATGGCGGCGGCTGGCGGGGCGCTAAAGCACTGCGTCATGTCGTTCCACGGCCAGCCAGGCGCTTTATCGTGGCTGGCGAAAATGGAGGTGTCGATCAGCACGTTGCCATCAATTTTTGTTACGCCGGATTTTTTCAGTACCGCCACCATATTGCGGACATCCTGGCGCTTAAAGGTGGGATCGCCACCAAAACGGGCGATAAGATCGCCTTTCAGTTCGCCACCCTCAACGTTACCTCTGGTTTCAAGGGTGGTAGTAAAACGGAAGTCGGGCCCGAGCTGGAGCAGGGCGGCGAGGGCAGTGATCACCTTCTGGGTACTGGCAGGCAGCGCCATCTGTTGACTGTGATAGTCAATCTCGGGAGCCTGCGCGCCAACCTTCTGCACCATCAGGGCAAGGTTCGCGCCGGCGGGCAGTTGATTAATGTACTCATCAACATTCGCGGCCTGAACGGTGAACGTTATACTGGTAGTCAATCCGATGATAAAACTGGAAAATCGCATAATCTCGCGCTAACAACCCGAAAACAAACCGTCATACTACGGTGCATGGCACTGTAAAGTAAACGATGACCCATAGTGAACTTCGCGGTAAAATGCGTATCAAATTGAAAAATTGCTGCTGACCTGGGGCGTTGCTCCCGGGTCGGTTTTCTTTTTGCTTCTGGCCTGTTCAGGTGGGCTGGAGCAGGGAACACTGCTCCCAACAGGAATGTTTAAGAGGTATAACAAATGCAAGCTATTCCGATGACCTTACGTGGTGCCGAAAAACTGCGCGAAGAGCTGGATTTTCTCAAATCCGTGCGTCGCCCTGAAATCATCGCCGCTATCGCGGAAGCGCGTGAGCATGGCGACCTGAAAGAGAATGCTGAATACCACGCGGCGCGTGAGCAGCAGGGTTTCTGTGAGGGGCGCATTAAAGATATCGAGGCGAAACTGTCTAACGCGCAGGTTATCGATATCACCAAAATGCCAAATAATGGCCGTGTGATCTTCGGCTCTACCGTCAGCGTCCTGAATCTGGACAACGACGAAGAGCAGACCTATCGCATCGTGGGTGATGATGAAGCGGACTTCAAACAGAACCTGATTTCGGTGAACTCGCCGATTGCTCGTGGCCTGATTGGCAAAGAGCAGGACGATGTGGTCACCATCCGCACCCCTGGTGGTGAAGTGGAATACGAAATTATTAAGGTTGAATACCTGTAATTCGCTTCTCTACTAAGATGTTGATACATTGTAAAGAAAAGAAAAAGGCCGCATAGCGGCCTTTTATCAACTCAAGGAGCATGGCATTTTGCTCGCCTGCTGAAAGAAATCCCTCGTTTCACACAGAAAATGTGTTCGATTCAGGATATCCTTAACGTGGCAGCGAGATTTTGCGCTCTTTTGATGGGCGATAGAGCACCAGCGTTTTACCGATGACCTGTACATTACAGGCGCCGGTTTCGCGCACGATGGCTTCCACGATCAGGTTTTTAGTGTCTCTGTCTTCAGAGGCGATTTTCACCTTGATCAGCTCGTGGTGTTCCAGCGCTTGTTCAATCTCGGCAAGCACCCCTTCGGTCAAACCATTGTTGCCAAGCATCACTACAGGCTTGAGCGGATGTGCCAGACCTTTAAGGTGCTGTTTTTGTTTAGTACTCAGATTCATCGTATATTTTTGCTTACGTTGGGATTGAAAACGGTTCATTCTACCGCCATCTCCCTAATATCGCCAAATAGCTGCGTAGAAATTTACGTCACAGGCAAGCAACGATGAACCAGGACGGAAATGTTAAATGACAGGTAAAAAGCGTTCTGCCAGCTCCAGCCGCTGGCTTCAGGAACACTTTAGCGATAAATATGTTCAACAGGCGCAGAAAAAGGGGTTGCGTTCCCGCGCCTGGTTTAAACTTGATGAAATACAGCAAAGTGACAAACTTTTTAAACCGGGAATGACGGTGGTCGACCTCGGTGCGGCACCTGGCGGATGGTCCCAGTATGCGGTTACGCAGATCGGCGGAACGGGCCGAATCATCGCATGCGATCTTTTACCAATGGATCCCATCGTCGGTGTCGACTTCCTTCAGGGCGACTTTCGTGATGAATTAGTGCTTAAAGCACTACTTGATCGTGTAGGTGACAGTAAGGTCCAGGTTGTCATGTCGGATATGGCGCCAAATATGTGTGGAACACCGGCGGTGGATATCCCCCGCGCCATGTATCTGGTGGAACTAGCGTTAGAAATGTGTCGTGATGTACTAGCGCCTGGTGGTAGTTTTGTTGTGAAGGTGTTTCAGGGCGAAGGTTTCGAGGAGTATCTTAAGGAAATTCGCTCCCTGTTTGCGAAGGTCAAAGTTCGTAAGCCGGACTCTTCCCGGGCCCGTTCCCGTGAAGTGTATATTGTAGCGACCGGGCGAAAATGATAACCGGTAGATTTCAGGCGAAAGTTTGAATGAAACTGGATATAGAGTATCCTGACGCTGTTTTTAACACAGTTGTAATATGAGGTTAATCCCTTGAGTGACATGGCGAAAAACCTAATACTCTGGCTGGTCATTGCCGTTGTGCTGATGTCAGTATTCCAGAGCTTTGGGCCCAGCGAGTCGAATGGCCGCAAGGTGGATTATTCTACCTTCCTGCAAGAGGTCAATCAGGACCAGGTTCGCGAAGCGCGTATCAACGGACGTGAGATCAACGTTACCAAGAAAGATAGTAACCGTTACACGACTTACATCCCGGTGAACGATCCTAAGCTGCTTGATAACCTTCTGACCAAAAACGTCAAAGTGGTAGGCGAGCCGCCGGAAGAACCAAGCCTGCTGGCTTCTATCTTCATTTCCTGGTTCCCGATGCTGCTTCTTATCGGCGTCTGGATCTTCTTTATGCGCCAGATGCAGGGCGGTGGTGGCAAAGGTGCCATGTCGTTCGGTAAGAGCAAGGCGCGTATGCTGACGGAAGACCAGATCAAGACCACGTTTGCTGACGTAGCAGGTTGTGACGAAGCAAAAGAAGAGGTGGGTGAACTGGTTGAATACCTGCGCGAGCCGAGCCGTTTCCAAAAACTGGGCGGTAAGATCCCGAAAGGCGTCCTGATGGTCGGCCCTCCGGGTACCGGTAAAACCCTGCTGGCAAAAGCCATCGCGGGTGAAGCGAAGGTGCCGTTCTTTACTATTTCAGGTTCTGACTTCGTTGAAATGTTCGTGGGTGTCGGTGCATCTCGTGTGCGTGACATGTTCGAGCAGGCTAAGAAGGCAGCACCGTGCATCATCTTCATCGATGAAATCGACGCCGTAGGCCGCCAGCGTGGCGCAGGCCTGGGTGGTGGTCACGATGAACGTGAGCAGACGCTGAACCAGATGCTGGTTGAGATGGACGGCTTCGAAGGTAACGAAGGTATCATCGTTATCGCGGCAACTAACCGTCCGGACGTACTCGACCCTGCGCTGCTGCGTCCAGGCCGTTTTGACCGTCAGGTTGTGGTCGGTCTGCCGGATGTTCGCGGTCGTGAACAGATTCTGAAAGTGCATATGCGACGCGTACCGCTGGCGCCAGATATCGACGCGGCAATCATTGCGCGTGGTACTCCAGGCTTCTCCGGTGCGGATCTGGCTAACCTGGTCAACGAAGCAGCACTGTTTGCCGCTCGCGGTAACAAGCGCGTGGTGTCCATGGTGGAATTCGAGAAAGCGAAAGACAAAATCATGATGGGGGCGGAACGTCGCTCCATGGTGATGACGGAAGCGCAGAAAGAGTCCACGGCATATCACGAAGCGGGCCACGCGATTATCGGTCGTCTGGTGCCGGAACACGATCCCGTACACAAGGTGACGATTATTCCGCGCGGTCGTGCGCTGGGTGTGACCTTCTTCCTGCCTGAAGGCGACGCGATCAGCGCCAGCCGTCAGAAGCTGGAAAGCCAGATTTCAACCCTGTACGGCGGTCGTCTGGCTGAAGAGATTATCTACGGTGCGGAACATGTTTCCACCGGTGCGTCGAACGATATTAAAGTGGCGACAAACCTGGCGCGTAACATGGTGACTCAGTGGGGCTTCTCCGACAAACTCGGTCCGCTGCTGTATGCAGAGGAAGAGGGCGAAGTATTCCTGGGCCGCTCTGTGGCAAAAGCGAAACATATGTCCGATGAAACGGCACGTATCATCGACCAGGAAGTGAAAGCGCTGATTGAACGTAACTACGCTCGCGCCCGTCAGATCCTGAACGACAATATGGACATCCTGCATTCGATGAAAGATGCGCTCATGAAATATGAGACCATCGATGCACCGCAGATTGACGACCTGATGGCGCGCCGCGAAGTGCGTCCGCCGGCAGGCTGGGAAGACCCAGGCGCGTCTAACAATTCTGACAACAATGGCACCCCGCGTGCGCCGCGTCCGGTCGATGAACCGCGTACGCCAAACCCGGGCAACACCATGTCAGAGCAGTTGGGCGACAAGTAAGTCACTGCTGTTGAAGCGTTTGTCTGTATCTCAAACCCTGGAGCTTGCTCCGGGGTTTTTCTTATCTGTTTAACCACATTAATCCCAGGGACTTCACCATGAAACTATTCGCCCAGGACTCGCATCTCGACCTTTCACATCCCCATGTGATGGGGATCCTGAATGTCACGCCTGATTCCTTCTCTGACGGCGGCACGCATAATTCGCTTATCGACGCGGTTAAACACGCGAATTTAATGATTAACGCGGGTGCCACTATCATTGACGTTGGAGGGGAGTCAACGCGGCCTGGCGCGGCGGAGGTTTCAGTGGAAGAAGAGCTGGCGCGCGTGGTGCCGGTGGTGGAGGCTATCGCCCGGCGCTTTGAAGTGTGGATCTCCGTTGATACCTCCAAACCCGAAGTGATCCGTGAAGTGGCGAGAGTGGGCGCTCACATTATCAATGATATCCGCTCGCTGACCGAGCCGGGCGCGATTGAAGCCGCCGCAGAAACCGGGCTACCGGTGTGTCTGATGCATATGCAGGGCCAGCCTAAGACAATGCAGGAGGCGCCAAAATATGACGATGTGTTTGCCGACGTCACCCGCTTCTTTATTGAGCATATCGAACGCTGTGAACGTGCGGGTATCGCAAAAGAGAAATTGCTGCTCGACCCGGGCTTCGGTTTCGGTAAAAATCTCTCACACAATTACGCGTTGCTTGCGCGCTTATCAGAGTTTCATCAGTTCGGCCTGCCACTGCTGGTGGGAATGTCGAGAAAATCGATGATTGGTCAGTTGTTGAATGTCGGGCCGAGCGAACGTCTGAGCGGCAGTCTGGCCTGCGCGGTGATTGCCGCGATGCAAGGTGCACACATCATTCGCGTCCATGACGTAAAAGAAACAGTAGAAGCCATGCGTGTGGTGGAAGCCACACTGGCAGCGAAGGAAAACAAACGCTATGAGTAATCGTAAATATTTTGGTACCGATGGCATCCGTGGGCGTGTAGGCGATGCGCCAATTACCCCTGACTTTGTCCTGAAGCTGGGCTGGGCGGCGGGTAAGGTACTGGCGCGTCATGGTTCCCGTAAGATCATTATTGGGAAAGATACCCGTATTTCGGGTTATATGCTGGAATCCGCGCTGGAAGCCGGGCTGGCGGCGGCGGGGCTTTCAGCTTCCTTTACGGGGCCAATGCCGACCCCTGCTGTTGCCTATCTGACCCGCACCTTCCGTGCGGAAGCGGGCATCGTCATTTCCGCTTCCCATAACCCGTTCTATGACAACGGTATCAAATTCTTCTCCATCGACGGCACCAAACTGCCGGATGACGTAGAAGAGGCGATTGAAGCGGAAATGGAAAAAGAGATCACCTGTGTTGACTCCGCTGAGCTGGGTAAAGCAAACCGTATTGTCGATGCCGCAGGCCGCTACATTGAATTCTGCAAAGGCACTTTCCCGAATGAGCTGAGCCTGGCACACCTCAAAATTGTGGTGGACTGTGCCAACGGTGCGACTTACCACATTGCGCCGAATGTGTTCCGCGAGCTGGGTGCCAAAGTGATCACTATCGGCTGCGAGCCGGATGGTCTGAACATCAACGAAGAAGTCGGCGCGACAGACGTGCGTGCCTTGCAGGCGCGTGTGCTGGCTGAAAAGGCCGATCTGGGTATTGCCCTGGATGGCGATGGTGACCGTGTGATCATGGTTGACCACGAAGGTAACAAGGTCGATGGCGATCAGATCCTCTACATCATTGCCCGTGAAGGCCTGCGTCAGGGGCAACTGCGCGGTGGCGCGGTGGGCACGCTGATGAGCAATATGGGCCTGGAACTGGCGTTGAAACAGCTGGGCATCCCGTTTGTTCGTGCGAAAGTGGGTGACCGCTACGTGCTGGAAAAACTCCAGGAGAAAGGCTGGCGTATTGGCGCGGAAAACTCCGGCCACGTGATCCTGCTCGATAAAACCACCACCGGTGACGGTATTGTGGCGGCGCTTCAGGTTGTTGCCGCGATGGCGCGTAACCATATGAGCCTGCACGATCTGTGCAGCGGCATGAAAATGTTCCCGCAGATTCTGGTCAATGTGCGTTTCACCGCGGGTAAAGGCGACCCGCTGGAAAATGATAACGTGAAAGCGGTGATGGCAGAGGTGGAAGCGACTCTTGGCAGCCGTGGGCGCGTCCTGCTGCGTAAGTCGGGTACCGAGCCGCTGATCCGCGTGATGGTGGAAGGCGAAGACGAAGCGCAGGTAACTGAATTTGCGCACCGTATTGCGGATGCAGTCAAAGCTGCATAATCTTTCAGAATAAGTGTTTAAAAAGGCGGCGTTTGCCGCCTTTGTTTTAAGCAATGAATGGCTTTTTGCTGTTTTTTTCCGCAGTTGATACAATGCCTCGAAAATGCCCTTGCGAAGGTGATTCGCTTTGGTTAGTATTCACACCCGCTTCAGTGGGAAACAAAATCCTGCTAATTGGTCGAAGCATTGGTATGCGGCAAATCCGCAAGGAACAGGTTGATTATGTACGAAGCTCTTTTAGTTATTTTCCTTATTGTAGCCATCGCTCTCGTAGCGCTGATTATGCTACAGCAAGGTAAAGGCGCTGATATGGGAGCCTCCTTCGGAGCAGGCGCTTCCGGTACGCTGTTCGGTTCAAGTGGTTCTGCGAACTTCATGACCCGTACGACGGCGATTCTGGCTACGCTGTTCTTCATCATCAGTCTGGTGCTGGGCAATATCAACAGCAACAAGACCAGTAAAGGAAGCGAGTGGGAAAATCTGAGCGCGCCAGCAAAAACTGAGCAAACTCAGCCAGCTGCACCGGCTAAGCCAACCAGCGATATCCCGCAGTAAGTATTCCGTACCGAGGTGGTGGAATTGGTAGACACGCTACCTTGAGGTGGTAGTGCCCTAACGGGCTTGTGGGTTCGAGTCCCATCCTCGGTACCAATATTCCAGAAGAAAGACGTCGCAAGACGTCTTTTTTTTCGTCTGTACATTCTGTGTATCCGATCTTTTGTAGGGCGGGTAAGCGCAGCGCCACCCGCCGTTTTGCCCGGTGGCGCTGCGCTTACCGGGCCTACGAAGACCACAAAAAAGGCGCCCAATGGGCGCCTTTTGCATGACTTGCTGTCGATTATTTCTTATCGCTGTGTTCCAGGTTCTCAACCTGAGGGAGGCCATTACCGGAACTGGCGGAGAGCAGGCCATTCTCAACATAGTTGAACAGCTTCTCACGGGTATCGGTGATGTCCAGGTTACGCATGGTCAGCTGGCCAATACGATCGTCCGGAGAGAACACTGACTCACCTTTCTCCATGGTCAGACGCTCTGCTTTATAGGTCAGGTTGTCAGACACGGTATTGAGGATGGAGTAATCATTGCCGCGACGCAGTTCCAGGGTCACTTCGCCGGTGATTGCGCTTGCCACCCAACGTTGCAGGGCGTCACGCAGCATCAGCGCCTGTGGATCAAACCAGCGACCCTGATACAGCAGTTTGCCCAGCTGACGGCCATGAGAGTGATACTGCTCAATGGTGTCTTCGTTGTGAATACCGGTCAGCAGACGCTCGTAAGCGATGTGCAGCAGCGCCATCCCCGGAGCTTCGTAAATGCCGCGGCTTTTCGCTTCGATGATACGGTTTTCGATCTGATCGCTCATACCCAGCCCGTGACGACCGCCGATGCGGTTTGCTTCCAGCATCAGTTCAACATCGTCGGAGAAGGTTTTACCGTTCAGGGCAACCGGATGACCACGTTCGAAACGCACGGTCACTTCTTCCGCCGGGATCTTCACGTTCTCATCCCAGAACTTCACGCCCATGATCGGGTTAACAATTTTTACGCTGGAGTTCAGGAATTCCAGGTCTTTCGCTTCGTGCGTCGCACCCAGAATGTTGGAGTCGGTTGAGTAGGCTTTCTCAACGGACATCTTGTAGTCAAAGCCGCAGGCAATCATAAACTCAGACATTTCATGACGGCCACCCAGCTCGTCGATGAAGTCGGTATCCAGCCACGGTTTGTAGATCTGCAACTCGGCGTTGGTCAGCAGGCCATAACGATAGAAACGTTCAATATCGTTGCCTTTATAGGTGCTACCGTCCCCCCAGATGTTCACGCCATCTTCTTTCATGGCGGCAACCAGCATAGTGCCGGTGACGGCACGACCCAGCGGGGTGGTATTGAAATAGGTCAGGCCGCCGGTCGTATTATGGAAAGCACCGCACTGGATTGCGGCAATCCCTTCGGCAACCAGCTGCTTACGGCAGTCGATCAGACGTGCGTTCTCTGCGCCATATTCCATGGCACGACGAGGAATCGCGTCATAATCTTCCTCGTCCGGCTGACCCAGGTTCGCAGTATATGCATAAGGAACCGCTCCCTTCTGGCGCATCCACAGCAGTGCAGCGCTGGTATCCAGGCCGCCAGAAAAAGCGATGCCAATACGTTGTCCTACCGGGAGATGCTTGAGAATCGTCGTCATATAATAAAACCCTGCTTGATTGACTGATTAGAGACCGCTTTCGCTCTCGATGCATGTTTATGCAAAATAAGTGAGTATTCATTTAATCATCTTTTATCGACGACCGAAAGAGACGTGTGCGTTTTTTGTAAAAATTTCCCTTTTATTGCCCTGGCTGAAGTTGGGTTGACAGGTGGGGTCAACTATCAATATACTGAACGCCGATTTTACGTCCCGTCTTCGGTACCAAATCCCAGCATTATTTGCAAATTCTGTCCAAAACGCGTAGAATTTGCCACGTTTCAGGCGCGGGGTGGAGCAGCCTGGTAGCTCGTCGGGCTCATAACCCGAAGGTCGTCGGTTCAAATCCGGCCCCCGCAACCACTTTCCCATAAAGTTCTTTTTCAAATATACTGTGAAGACTTAGAGCCTTCGTAGCTGGATTTGAAAAAATGCTTTCGGAGAGTGCTCCAGGCCACAGTTGTGGCTATAGGGTTCAGTTATCTAAAGCCCCGATTTATCGGGGTTTTTTGTTATCTGACTACAGAATAACTGGGCTTTACGCCCTTTTTTTATGTCTTGGGGGTGGGCTTGTCCACATTAGAGCAAAAATTAACAGAGATGATTACTGCGCCGGTCGAAGCACTGGGCTACGAACTGGTCGGCATCGAATTCGTTCGCGGCCGTACATCCACACTGCGCATCTATATTGATAGTGAAGATGGCATCAATGTTGATGATTGTGCTGATGTCAGCCACCAGGTGAGTGCGGTTCTTGATGTTGAAGATCCGATTACCGTTGCGTACAACCTGGAAGTTTCCTCACCTGGCCTCGATCGTCCGATGTTCACGGCCGAGCACTACGTGCGCTTTACCGGTGAAGAAGTGGCTCTCGTTCTGCGTATGGCCGTACAGAACCGCCGTAAATGGCAGGGAATTATCAAAGCCGTTGATGGTGAAATGATCACGGTGACAGTCGAAGGCAAAGATGAAGTGTTCGCGCTGAGTAATATCCAGAAGGCGAACCTGGTTCCCCACTTTTAACAGTCTGGATTGAGGTGAAAAGCCCGCGATGAACAAAGAAATTTTGGCTGTTGTTGAAGCCGTCTCCAACGAGAAATCACTGCCGCGTGAGAAGATTTTCGAAGCGCTGGAAAGTGCACTGGCTACAGCAACCAAGAAAAAATACGAACAAGAGATCGATGTTCGCGTAGAAATCGATCGTAAAAGCGGTGACTTCGATACATTCCGTCGTTGGGTAATCGTTGAAGAAGTGACCCAACCGACCAAAGAGATCACCCTGGAAGCGGCACGTTTTGAAGACGAAAGTCTGAACGTGGGTGACTACGTTGAAGATCAGATTGAATCTGTTACCTTCGACCGTATCACCACCCAGACCGCGAAGCAGGTTATTGTGCAGAAAGTGCGCGAAGCCGAGCGCGCGCTGGTTGTCGATCAGTTCCGCGATCAGGAAGGCGAAATCATCACTGGTGTGGTGAAGAAAGTGAACCGCGACAACATCTCTCTGGAGATCAAATCCGAAGGGCTGCCGGGTAACGCTGAAGCCGTGATCCTGCGTGAAGACATGCTGCCGCGTGAAAACTTCCGCCCAGGCGACCGTATTCGTGGTGTGCTGTATGCCGTACGTCCTGAAGCGCGTGGTGCACAGCTGTTCGTGACGCGTTCTAAACCAGAAATGCTGGTTGAACTGTTCCGTATCGAAGTGCCGGAAATCGGCGAAGAAGTTATCGAAATCAAAGCGGCGGCCCGCGATCCGGGTTCCCGTGCGAAAATTGCGGTGAAAACCAACGACAAGCGTATCGACCCGGTCGGTGCTTGCGTCGGTATGCGTGGCGCACGTGTTCAGGCGGTTTCTACCGAACTGGGCGGCGAGCGCATTGATATCGTTCTGTGGGACGATAACCCGGCGCAGTTCGTGATCAACGCAATGGCACCGGCTGATGTGGCGTCTATCGTTGTTGACGAAGACAAACACACCATGGATATCGCTGTAGAAGCGGGCAACCTGGCGCAGGCGATTGGCCGTAACGGTCAGAACGTACGTCTGGCGTCACAGCTGAGCGGCTGGGAACTCAACGTGATGACCGTTGATGACCTTCAGGCCAAGCATCAGGCTGAAGCCCACGCGGCGATCGATACCTTCACCAAATACCTGGACATTGACGAAGACTTCGCCACTGTGCTGGTTGAAGAAGGTTTCTCTACGCTGGAAGAACTGGCCTACGTGCCAATGAAAGAGCTGCTGGAAATTGACGGTCTGGATGAACCAACCGTTGAAGCCCTGCGTGAACGCGCTAAAAACGCACTGACCACCCTGGCGCTGGCTCAGGAAGAAAGCCTTGGCGATAAGAAGCCGGCTGATGACCTGCTGAATCTGGAAGGTCTTGATCGTGCGATTGCGTTCAAGCTGGCTGCCCGTGGTGTTTGTACGCTGGAAGATCTCGCTGAGCAAGGCGTTGATGACCTGGCCGATATCGAAGGTTTAACCGACGAGAAAGCCGGCGAACTCATCATGGCCGCACGTAATATTTGCTGGTTCGGCGACGAAGCGTAATAAACTGTAGCAGGAAGGAACAGCATGACTGATGTAACTGTAAAATCGCTGGCTGCTGAGATTCAGACCTCCGTGGACCGCCTGGTACAGCAATTTGCTGATGCAGGGATCCCGAAGTCCGCTGATGACTCGGTGACCGCGCAAGAAAAACAAACCTTGTTAGCGCACCTGAACCGTGAACACGGCTCTACGCCTGACAAGTTAACGCTACAGCGTAAAACGCGTAGCACGTTGAACATCCCTGGTACCGGTGGCAAAAGCAAGTCGGTACAAATTGAAGTCCGCAAGACGCGCACCTTTGTAAAACGTGATCCGCAAGAGGCAGAACGCCTTGCCGCGGAAGAGCAGGCACAGCGTGAAGCGGAAGAACAAGCTCAGCGTGAGGCAGAAGCCACTGCCAAACGTGAAGCAGAATTAAAAGCTGAACGTGAGGCCGCAGAAAAAGCGAAACGCGACGCCGGTGAAAAAGCGAAGCGTGACGCTGCGGAAAAAGACAAAGTGAGCAATCAACAGACCGACGAAATGACCAAAACTGCCCAGGCTGAAAAAGCCCGCCGTGAAAATGAAGCTGCCGAGCTGAAGCGTAAAGCGGAAGAAGAAGCCCGCCGCAAGCTTGAAGAAGAAGCTCGCCGCGTCGCCGAAGAAGCGCGTCGCATGGCAGAAGAAAACGAGAAGAACGGTGTGAATACCGCTGAACCAACTGAAGATACCAGCGATTATCACGTCACCACGTCTCAGCATGCGCGTCAGGCAGAAGACGACAACGACCGCGAAGTTGAAGGTGGTCGTGGCCGTACTCGCAGTGCAAAAGCTGCGCGTCCTGCGAAAAAAGGTAACAAACACGCCGAATCAAAAGCTGACCGTGAAGAAGCGCGTGCAGCGGTTCGCGGCGGTAAAGGCGGCAAGCGTAAAGGTTCCGCTCTCCAGCAGGGCTTCCAGAAGCCTGCTCAGGCCGTTAACCGTGACGTTGTGATCGGCGAAACCATCACCGTTGGCGAACTGGCTAACAAGATGGCGGTGAAAGGCTCTCAGGTCATCAAAGCGATGATGAAACTGGGCGCAATGGCCACCATCAACCAGGTCATCGACCAGGAAACCGCACAGCTGGTTGCCGAAGAGATGGGCCACAAAGTTATCCTGCGTCGTGAAAACGAGCTGGAAGAAGCAGTCATGAGCGACCGTGATACGGGCGCAGCGGCTGAACCGCGCGCACCGGTCGTGACCATCATGGGTCACGTTGACCACGGTAAAACCTCTCTGCTTGACTACATTCGTTCTACTAAGGTTGCCTCCGGCGAAGCGGGTGGTATTACCCAGCACATCGGTGCTTACCACGTAGAAACCGAAAACGGCATGATCACCTTCCTGGATACCCCAGGCCACGCAGCGTTTACCTCAATGCGTGCTCGTGGTGCTCAGGCAACGGATATCGTTGTTCTGGTTGTTGCTGCCGACGATGGCGTGATGCCACAGACCATTGAAGCTATCCAGCACGCGAAAGCGGCGCAGGTGCCTCTGGTTGTCGCAGTTAACAAAATCGATAAGCCAGAAGCCGATATGGATCGCGTGAAGAACGAACTGTCCCAGTACGGCGTTATGCCGGAAGAGTGGGGCGGTGAAGCGCAGTTCATCCCTGTATCTGCAAAAGCAGGTACCGGTATCGACGACCTGCTGAACGCTATCCTGCTTCAGGCTGAAGTTCTGGAGCTGAAAGCGGTTCGTAAAGGTATGGCGAGCGGCGCGGTAATCGAATCCTTCCTGGATAAAGGTCGTGGTCCGGTTGCAACCGTTCTGGTTCGCGAAGGTACTCTGCACAAGGGCGACATTGTTCTGTGTGGTTTCGAATACGGTCGCGTTCGTGCGATGCGTAACGAACTGGGTCAGGAAGTGCTGGAAGCGGGTCCGTCCATTCCAGTGGAAATTCTCGGCCTGTCCGGTGTTCCGGCTGCCGGTGACGAAGTCACCGTGGTACGTGACGAGAAGAAAGCGCGTGAAGTCGCTCTGTATCGTCAGGGTAAATTCCGTGAAGTGAAGCTGGCTCGTCAGCAGAAATCCAAACTCGAGAACATGTTCGCCAACATGACCGAAGGCGAAGTTCACGAAGTGAACATCGTTCTGAAAGCGGACGTTCAGGGTTCTGTGGAAGCGATCTCCGACTCCTTGCTGAAACTGTCTACCGACGAAGTGAAAGTGAAGATCATCGGTTCTGGCGTAGGTGGTATCACCGAAACCGACGCAACCCTGGCAGCAGCGTCCAACGCGATCCTGGTTGGCTTCAACGTTCGTGCTGACGCATCTGCGCGTAAAGTGATTGATGCTGAAAGCCTGGATCTGCGTTACTACTCCGTCATCTATAACCTGATTGACGAAGTGAAAGCAGCGATGAGCGGCATGCTGTCTCCTGAGCTGAAACAGCAGATCATCGGTCTGGCTGAAGTACGTGACGTGTTCAAATCACCGAAATTCGGTGCGATCGCGGGCTGTATGGTTACCGAAGGGACCATCAAGCGTCACAACCCAATCCGCGTACTGCGTGACAACGTGGTTATCTACGAAGGTGAGCTGGAATCCCTGCGCCGCTTCAAAGATGACGTTAACGAAGTCCGTAACGGCATGGAATGTGGTATCGGCGTGAAGAACTACAACGACGTTCGCGTTGGCGATATGATCGAAGTGTTCGAGATCATCGAAATTCAGCGTACCATCGCGTAATCTTCGTCAACTGAAGATTAATTAGCGTAGGCCGGGTAAGCGAAGCGCCACCCGGCAGTAATTTTAAAAAGGGGCTTAAGCCCCTTTTTTGTCTGGAGAATTTATTATGGCGAAAGAATTTGGTCGCCCACAGCGCGTCGCGCAGGAGATGCAGAAAGAGATCGCTCTCATTCTGCAACGTGAAATCAAAGATCCACGCGTGGGTATGATGACCACCGTGTCTGGCGTGGAAATGTCCCGCGACCTGGCGTACGCCAAAGTGTTTGTTACTTTCCTGAATGACCAGGATGAAGACGCCGTGAAGAACGGCATTAAAGCGTTGCAGGAAGCCTCTGGTTTCATCCGCTCTCTGCTTGGCAAAGCAATGCGCCTGCGTATCGTGCCAGAGCTGACCTTCTTCTACGACAACTCGCTGGTTGAAGGTATGCGTATGTCCAACCTGGTGACCAGCGTGGTGAAACATGACGATGAGCGTCGTGTTAACCCGGCGGACGACAGCAAGGAGGACTGATGAGTCGTCCTCGTCGTCGCGGTCGTGACGTGCATGGCGTGCTGTTGCTGGATAAACCACAGGGCGCATCCAGCAACGACGTGCTGCAAAAAGTGAAGCGTATTTATAACGCCAACCGTGCAGGGCACACTGGCGCGCTGGATCCGCTGGCAACCGGCATGCTGCCGATCTGCCTGGGGGAAGCGACAAAGTTTTCCCAGTACCTGCTGGATTCGGATAAGCGCTACCGCGTGATTGCCAAACTGGGCCAGCGCACGGATACCTCCGATGCAGATGGCCTGGTGGTGGAAGAGCGCCCGGTGACCTTCAGCGCGGAGCAACTTGATGCGGCGCTGGACAGCTTCCGTGGTGATACGCTACAGGTGCCGTCGATGTATTCGGCGCTGAAATATCAGGGCAAAAAGCTCTACGAATATGCGCGTCAGGGCATTGAGGTTCCGCGTGAAGCTCGTCCGATTACCGTGTATGAGTTGCTGTTCATTCGCCACGAAGGTGATGAACTCGAGCTGGAAGTACACTGTTCGAAAGGGACCTATATCCGCACCATCATTGATGACCTCGGTGAAAAGCTGGGCTGCGGCGCGCATGTGATTTATCTGCGTCGTCTGGCGGTCAGCAAATATCCGGTCGAACGCATGGTGACGCTTGAGCATCTGCACGCCCTGGTTGAACAGGCGCAAGCGCAGGGCGTTGCGCCAGCCGATCTGCTGGACCCGCTGCTGATGCCAATGGACAGTCCGGCAGTGGACTTCCCGGTTGTTAATCTTCCTTTAACATCGTCCGTTTACTTTAAGAACGGAAACCCGGTTCGCACATCGGGCGCGCCGCTTGAGGGCCTGGTACGCGTGACGGAAGGTGACGAAGGGAAATTCATCGGTATGGGCGAAATGGACGGCGAAGGGCGTGTGGCGCCGCGTCGTCTGGTCGTCGAATATCCGGTCGAAGCGTGACGGTGATAACGCCTCACCTTGCGATAAGCAGGGGAGACGAGTAGAATATCGCCGCTTAACGCCTGGTAAATTGTTTAACAATCTGCGGGGCGTACATGGGATAGCTGAATTAGAGATCGGCATCCTTACATTCTTTATACTTTGGAGTTTGAAAATGTCTCTAAGCGTTGAAGCTAAAGCTAAAATCGTTTCTGAGTTTGGTCGTGGTACTAACGACAGCGGTTCTACCGAAGTTCAGGTTGCACTGCTGACTGCACAGATTAACCACCTGCAAGGTCACTTTGCAGAGCACAAAAAAGATCACCACAGCCGTCGTGGTCTGCTGCGTATGGTTTCTCAGCGTCGTAAACTGCTCGACTACCTGAAGCGTAAAGATGTTGCACGCTACACCGCGCTGATCGAGCGTCTGGGCCTGCGTCGCTAATTCTTGCGAGTTTCAGAAAAGGGGGCCTGATGGCCCCTTTTTTCAACCAGACGGCAGCAATTCAATGGAAACTATTGTATTGTTGCTATAAATGATCTTCATTGCAGAGGTTCGCGCGGCTAATGAGAGGCTTCACCCATGGGGGTGTCGGTTGTCATTAGTCGCGAGGATGCGAAGAAGGTCGGGTTAAATCGTCAGCACACCTGAGGTGTGCTTTCAAACATTTAAGAAAGGACAGAATTTTGCTGAATCCGATCGTTCGTAAATTCCAGTATGGTCAGCATACCGTCACGCTGGAAACCGGCATGATGGCGCGTCAGGCTACTGCTGCCGTTATGGTAAGCATGGATGACACCGCTGTATTCGTTACCGTAGTTGGCCAGAAAAAAGCTAAACCAGGTCAGGACTTCTTCCCACTGACCGTTAACTACCAGGAGCGTACCTACGCTGCCGGTAAAATCCCGGGTGGCTTCTTCCGTCGTGAAGGCCGTCCAAGCGAAGGCGAAACCCTGATCGCGCGTCTGATTGACCGCCCGGTTCGTCCGCTGTTCCCGGAAGGCTTCGTAAACGAAGTTCAGGTTATTGCGACCGTTGTTTCCGTTAACCCACAGGTTAACCCGGACATCGTTGCTATGATCGGCGCATCTGCGGCCCTGTCACTGTCTGGTATTCCATTCAATGGCCCAATCGGTTCCGCGCGCGTTGGCTACATCAACGACCAGTACGTACTGAACCCAACTCAGGAAGAGCTGAAAGAGAGTAAGCTGGACCTGGTTGTTGCCGGTACTGAAGCAGCGGTTCTGATGGTTGAATCCGAAGCTGAACTGCTGAGCGAAGATCAGATGCTGGGCGCTGTGGTATTTGGCCACGAGCAGCAGCAGATCGTTATTCAGAACATCAACGACCTGGTGAAAGAAGCCGGTAAACCACGTTGGGACTGGCAGCCAGAAGCGGTGAACGAGGCGCTGAACGCACGCGTTGCTGCACTGGCAGAATCTCGTCTGAGCGACGCATACCGCATCACCGACAAACAGGAGCGCTATGCTCAGGTTGATGTGATCAAATCTGAAGTGACCGCGACCCTGGTTGCCGAAGACGAAACGCTGGACGCTAACGAGATTGGCGAAATCCTGCACGCCATCGAGAAAAACGTTGTTCGTAGCCGCGTCCTGGCAGGCGAGCCGCGTATCGATGGCCGTGAAAAAGACATGATCCGTGGTCTGGACGTGCGTACTGGCGTACTGCCACGTACTCACGGTTCTGCGCTGTTCACCCGTGGTGAAACGCAGGCGCTGGTAACCGCGACCCTGGGTACCGCACGTGACGCACAGATCATCGACGAACTGATGGGCGAGCGTACTGACAGCTTCCTGTTCCACTACAACTTCCCTCCGTACTCTGTGGGCGAAACCGGTATGGTTGGCTCACCGAAGCGTCGTGAAATTGGTCACGGTCGTCTGGCGAAGCGCGGCGTGCTGGCAGTGATGCCAGAAGCAGACAAATTCCCGTACACCGTACGTGTGGTGTCTGAAATCACCGAATCCAACGGTTCCTCTTCTATGGCTTCCGTGTGTGGTGCCTCTCTGGCGCTGATGGATGCAGGCGTGCCAATTAAAGCCGCCGTTGCAGGTATCGCAATGGGTCTGGTGAAAGAGGGCGACAACTACGTTGTTCTGTCTGACATTCTGGGCGACGAAGACCACCTGGGCGATATGGACTTCAAAGTAGCGGGTTCCCGTGACGGTATCTCTGCCTTGCAGATGGATATCAAAATTGAAGGTATCACCAAAGAGATCATGCAGGTTGCTCTGAACCAGGCTAAAGGTGCGCGTCTGCACATCCTGGGCGTGATGGAACAGGCGATTAATGCGCCGCGTGGTGATATTTCTCAGTTCGCTCCACGTATCCACACCATCAAGATCAATCCAGACAAGATCAAAGATGTTATCGGTAAGGGCGGTTCTGTTATCCGTGCACTGACCGAAGAAACGGGCACCACCATCGAAATCGAAGATGACGGTACTGTGAAAATCGCAGCAACCGACGGCGAGAAAGCGAAATACGCTATCCGTCGTATCGAAGAGATCACGGCAGAAATCGAAGTGGGCCGTATCTACAATGGTAAAGTGACCCGTATCGTTGACTTTGGCGCATTCGTTGCCATCGGTGGCGGTAAAGAAGGTCTGGTACACATCTCTCAGATCGCTGACAAGCGCGTTGAGAAAGTGACCGATTACCTGCAAATGGGTCAGGAAGTACCGGTGAAAGTTCTGGAAGTTGACCGCCAGGGCCGTATCCGTCTGAGCATTAAAGAAGCAACCGAGCAGTCTCAGCCTGCTGCGGCGCCGGAAGCTCCGGCTGCTGAACAGCAAGGCGAGTAAGGTTGCCATTTGCCCTCCGCGCAGGTGGAGGGCTTATTATCAGGCAGGACGCCTTGTTAAGCCGCCGGGGGACAGGACGTTCATCCAATAGTTGTCTTCGGGAGTGGGAAATGAAGCCTTTTTTGCGCTGGTGTTTCGTTGCGACAGCTTTAACGCTGGCAGGATGCAGCAACTCTGCCTGGCGTAAGAGCGAAGTCCTCGCAGTGCCATTGCAACCGACTTTGCAGCAGGAAGTCATTCTGGCACGCATGGAACAAATACTTGCCAGTCGGGCTTTAACCGATGACGAACGCGCACAGCTTTTATATGAGCGCGGAGTGTTGTATGATAGTCTCGGTCTGAGGGCACTGGCGCGAAATGATTTTTCACAAGCGCTGGCGATTCGACCTGATATGCCTGAAGTATTCAATTACTTAGGCATTTATTTAACGCAGGCAGGCAATTTTGATGCTGCCTATGAAGCGTTTGATTCTGTACTTGAGCTTGATCCAACTTACAACTACGCGCACTTGAATCGCGGTATCGCATTGTATTACGGCGGTCGTGATAAGTTAGCGCAAGATGATCTGCTGGCGTTTTATCAAGACGATCCTAATGATCCTTTCCGCAGCCTGTGGCTTTACATCGTTGAGCAGAAGCTCGATGAGAAGCAGGCAAAAGAGGCACTGAAACAGCGCTTCGATAAATCGGACAAGGAACAGTGGGGATGGAACATTGTCGAGTTCTACCTGGGCAACATTAGCGAAGCAACGCTGATGGAACGCCTCAAGGCGGACGCAACGGATAACACCTCGCTCGCTGAGCATCTCAGTGAAACCAACTTCTATTTAGGTAAGTATTACCTAAGTCTGGGGGATATGGACAGCGCTACGGCACTGTTCAAATTAGCGGTTGCTAACAACGTACATAACTTCGTTGAGCACCGTTATGCATTGTTGGAATTATCGCTCTTGGGCCAGGAGCAAGACGACCTGGCAGAATCGGACCAGCAATAGCTGACGACATAAACATCAGCCCGTAATCTTTTGATTGCCATCACCTTCACTGGTGAGGGCGTTGTTGTTCGTCAATACACCTAATTTGAGCCGGTTCACACTTTTCAATGAAAATTGCTAATCATTTTCACGATGAGCTAAGTAGACTGGCCGCCATTAATATCGAGGCACTTGTACTACATGGCTGAATTCGAAACCACTTTTGCAGATCTGGGCCTGAAGGCTCCTATCCTTGAAGCCCTTAACGATCTGGGTTACGAAAAACCATCTCCGATCCAGGCTGAGTGTATCCCACACCTGCTTTCTGGTCGTGACGTGCTGGGCATGGCCCAGACTGGTAGCGGTAAAACCGCAGCATTCTCGCTGCCGCTGCTGAACAACATTGATCCGGACCTGCGCGCGCCGCAGATCCTCGTCCTGGCTCCAACCCGTGAACTGGCTGTTCAGGTTGCTGAAGCCATGACGGAATTCTCTAAACATATGCGCGGCGTAAACGTGGTAGCCCTGTACGGCGGCCAGCGTTATGACGTGCAGTTACGCGCCCTGCGCCAGGGTCCACAGATTGTTGTCGGTACGCCGGGCCGTCTGCTGGATCACCTGAAGCGCGGTACCCTGGACCTCTCTAAACTGAGCGGTCTGGTACTGGACGAAGCCGATGAAATGCTGCGTATGGGCTTCATCGAAGACGTAGAAACCATCATGGCGCAGATCCCGGAAGGTCATCAGACCGCTCTGTTCTCTGCAACCATGCCAGAAGCGATCCGTCGCATTACCCGCCGCTTCATGAAAGAGCCGCAGGAAGTGCGTATTCAGTCCAGCGTGACCACTCGCCCGGACATCAGCCAGAGCTACTGGTCTGTATACGGCATGCGCAAAAACGAAGCGCTGGTGCGTTTCCTGGAAGCGGAAGATTTTGATGCGGCGATTATTTTCGTTCGTACCAAAAACGCGACCCTGGAAGTGGCTGAAGCCCTGGAGCGTAGCGGCTACAACAGCGCAGCGCTGAACGGCGACATGAACCAGGCCCTGCGTGAGCAGACTCTGGAGCGTCTGAAAGACGGTCGTCTGGATATCCTGATTGCAACCGACGTGGCAGCACGTGGCCTGGACGTTGAGCGTATCAGCCTGGTTGTAAACTACGATATCCCGATGGACTCCGAGTCTTACGTTCACCGTATCGGTCGTACCGGTCGTGCGGGTCGTGCAGGCCGTGCGCTGCTGTTCGTTGAGAACCGCGAGCGTCGTCTGCTGCGTAACAT
Source organism: Enterobacter cloacae complex sp. P18RS (assembly GCF_014982105.1). Lineage (NCBI taxonomy): Bacteria > Pseudomonadati > Pseudomonadota > Gammaproteobacteria > Enterobacterales > Enterobacteriaceae > Enterobacter > Enterobacter cloacae complex sp. P18RS. Next base: position 121,523 of record NZ_JADCKV010000002.1, read on the forward strand.
TGAACGCACCATGAAGCTGACCATTCCAGAAGCCGAGCTGCCAAACGCAGAACTGCTGGGCAAACGCCGTCTGGAAAAATTCGCCGCGAAAGTACAGCAGCAGCTGGAAAGCAGCGATCTGGATCAGTACCGTGCGCTGCTGTCCCAGATCCAGCCTGTCGCTGAAGGCGAAGAGCTGGACATGGAAACCCTGGCCGCAGCACTGCTGAAAATGGCGCAGGGCGAACGTAGCCTGATCGTGCCACCTGATGCGCCGATGCGTCCTAAGCGTGAGTTCCGTGACCGTGACGATCGCTTCGAACGTCGTGGCGACCGTAACGACCGTGGTCCACGCGGTGACCGTCCAGAGCGTGGTGGTGAAGACCGTCCACGTCGCGAGCGTCGTGACGCTGGCGAAATGGAACTGTATCGCATTGAAGTGGGCCGTGATGATGGTGTTGAAGTTCGTCACATCGTTGGCGCGATCGCTAACGAAGGCGACATCAGCAGCCGTTACATCGGTAACATCAAGCTGTTCGGTTCCCACTCCACCATCGAGCTGCCAAAAGGCATGCCGGGCGAAGTACTGCAACACTTTACTCGCACCCGCATCCTGAACAAGCCGATGAACATGCAGCTGCTGGGCGATGCACAGCCACGTCCTGACCGTGGCGGCGAACGTCGTGGCGGTGGTCGCGGTTTCGGTGGCGAGCGTCGTGAAGGCGGTCGCAGCGAAGGTCGCGGTGGTGAAGGCCGTCGTTTCTCCGGTGAGCGCCGCGAAAACCGTGGTCCACGCCGTGAAGAAGGCGCCAGCCGTCGTCGTTTCGGTGACGCGTAAGCCTTTCGCTTCTGACGTAAAGTAAAATATACAGCCCCGATAGTTGCTATCGGGGCTTTTTTTATTCCTTTTGTACTCTTGTACTGGTACAGTGCAACGCACTCAAATGCAGAACCACATTTTTCACTGGAGATAAGGCCGCATGGCAACACTAACCACCACCCAAACGTCACCTTCGCTGCTTGGCGGCGTGGTGATCATCGGCGGAACCATCATTGGTGCCGGGATGTTTTCCCTGCCTGTGGTCATGTCCGGTGCGTGGTTCTTCTGGTCGCTGGCGGCGCTGGTTTTCACCTGGTTCTGCATGCTCCATTCCGGGCTGATGATCCTTGAAGCAAACCTGAACTACCGCATTGGCTCCAGCTTCGACACCATCACCCGGGATCTGTTGGGCAAAGGCTGGAACCTGGTGAACGGGCTGTCCATCGCGTTTGTACTCTATATCCTGACCTACGCGTACATTTCAGCGAGCGGGTCGATTCTGCATCACACCTTCTCAGAGATGTCGCTGAACGTTCCGGCGCGTCTGGCGGGTCTCTGCTTCGCGCTGGGCGTGGCGTTTATCGTCTGGATGAGCACCAAAGCGGTCAGCCGCATGACGGCGATCGTGCTGGGCGCAAAGGTCATCACCTTCTTTCTGACCTTCGGCAGCCTGCTGGGGCACGTCACGCCGGCCACGCTGTTTAACGTTGCGGAAGTGAACACCTCCTACACGCCGTACCTGCTGATGACGCTGCCATTCTGTCTGGCGTCGTTCGGCTACCACGGCAACGTACCGAGCCTGATGAAATACTACGGCAAGGATCCGCGCACCATCGTGAAATGCCTGGTTTACGGCACGCTGCTGGCGCTGGGGCTGTATGTGATCTGGCTGCTGGGGACGATGGGTAACATCCCGCGTCCGGAATTTATCGGCATTGCGCAGAAGGGCGGTAACATTGATGTGCTGGTACAGGCGCTGAGCGGCGTGCTGAACAGCCGCAGCCTGGATCTGCTTCTGGTGGTCTTCTCTAACTTTGCGGTAGCGAGCTCATTCCTCGGCGTGACGCTGGGCCTGTTTGACTACCTGGCGGATCTGTTTGGTTTTGATGACTCTGCTATGGGGCGCTTCAAAACCGCGCTGTTGACCTTCCTGCCGCCGATTGTGGGCGGCCTGCTGTGGCCGAACGGTTTCCTGTACGCCATCGGCTATGCGGGACTGGCGGCCACCATCTGGGCGGCGATTGTACCGGCGCTGCTGGCGCGCAAATCACGTAAGCGCTTCGGCAGCCCGAAATTCCGCGTCTGGGGCGGAAAACCGATGATTGCGCTGATTCTGGTATTTGGTATCGGCAACGCGGTGGTGCACGTGCTGTCGAGTTTTAATCTGTTGCCGGTATATCAGTAAGTTTTTGTGCCGGATGGCGGCTACGCCTTATCCGGCCTACGCGATCCCGTAGGCCCGGTAAGCGAAGCGCCACCGGGCAAAGCAAAAAACTACCCCACCAACTCCTCTTTCACCTGCATCGCCAAATCAAACGAATGCAGACGCGCCTGGTGATCGAAAATCTGGCCGTTAACCATAATCTCATCCGCCTGGGTTTCACGCAGCACCGCCTCCAGCCCGTGACGCACTTTCGCCTTATCACCCACCAGCGACATACTCAGAGCCTGCTGCACGCCATACTGCTCGGAGGCCGACCACAGCTGATGCATATTCTCTACCGGCGGCGGCAACTGGCCCGTCTCGCCGCGACGCAGCTTCACAAACGCCTGCTGCATAGAGGTAAACAGGAATTCCGCGTCGCGGTTGCTGTCGGCGGCAATGATATTGATACACACCATCGCATACGGCTTCTCCAGACGTTCAGACGGTTTGAAGTGCGTACGATAAAGATGCAGTGCCTGATGCAGCATATCCGGTGCGAAGTGGGAAGCGAACGCGAACGGCAGCCCCAGCTGAGCGGCGAGCTGTGCGCTGTACAGGCTTGAGCCTAACAGCCATACCGGGATCTTTTCCCCGTACCCCGGCACAGGTCGCACGTGTGGGTTCGGATCCCGCGCGTCAAACCAGTCCACCAGCTCGGCCAGATCGCGCGGGAAGTTATCGATATCGCCGCTCATATGGCGACGCAGGGCGCGCATGGTCGGCTGGTCGCTGCCCGGCGCGCGGCCAAGCCCTAGATCAATACGGCCCGGATAAAGGGTATTCAGCGTCCCGAACTGCTCGGCAATCACCAGCGGGGCGTGGTTCGGCAGCATCACACCGCCGGAGCCCAGGTGCAGAGTGGTGGTATTCGCCGCCAGATAGCCAATCAGCACCGAGGTGGCGGCGCTGGCGATGCCCACCATATTGTGGTGCTCCGCCAGCCAGTAGCGGTGATAGCCGCGCTTTTCGGCAAGCTGAGCAAGATCGAGAGAGTGCGTGAAGGCTTCTCTGGCCGAGGAGCCTTGTGGAATCGGCGCCAGATCCAGCACCGAAAACGGAATGGTTTTGTCAGTCATAACAGCTCACTTTGTCGACGGTCAATCTTTAATACTGCATTAAAAAATGATAACCGTTGTTAACAAAGTGAGCCTTTTTTACGCCTGCAATTCCAGCCCGGCGAGACGTCGCCAGTAACCGTTGCAGTCGCTGTTTGCCGTCAACGGCAGCGGTGAGGCGCCGTTTTCGTTGGCGCGGAAGGCGTCCAGCATCGCGAAAACGCCGGTATCAAGCGGCGAAAGACGCACCATATCCACCAGCCCGTGCATTGACGCCAGTTCGTTGCCGAGGTTATAGACGTAACCGCTCATGGTCTGAATGCCGTTGAGGACAAACACCTGCTGGTTCTCCTGCGACAGCATACTGCGGCCGTTCGGGTACTTAATGCAGCAGGTTTCGCACTCGTCTTTCGGGCGATCTTCGGAACGTGCGGTGAAGCAGCGGGCAGAGTAGGCCAGCGGCAGATGCCCATAGCTCAGGACTTCCACTTCAAACTTGTTGCGAATGCCCAGCTCTTCGCACTGTGTGAGCAGGTTGGCCAGCCAGTCGCGGGAGAGCTCTACTGGCATGCACCAGCGGGTCATCCCCTGTTTGAGCAACAGGCGCAGGGTCACCGCGTTATAGCAGTTCAGCGCATGTCCGGCGACAAACGGCAGCTTACGCTCGGCACACAGGTTTACCACGCCCAGGTCGCTCGCCTCCAGCAGGAACTCACCGTTTTCGACGTAGCGCTTCAGCTCGCCCAGTTCAGAGGACGCCTGCACCAGCGCCAGCGTCGAGAGCACCACCTGCTTGCCGCTGCCGGCCAGGTTTTTCGCCATATCCAGCCAGTCGCCCACTTTGGTGGCGCGGCGCTTGCTGCACACCGCTTCGCCGAGGTAAATCACATCGGCGCTGCTGTTAGCCGCCTGCTGGTAAAAATCTTCCAGCGTCTCTTTTGGCCAGTAGTAAAGCACCGGCCCTAATGAATATTTCATGATTATATCACTGCCATTTACGGTGGTACGCGCCGAGCGTAGTTTGGGTGCCTTCAGACATCGCGCCGAGCGTCTCCATCCAGGCCGCTTGTGGAGCATAGTTTTGCGGGTCCGCCATGCAGCGGTCGATGGCCTGACGCCACACCTTCGCCACCTGGCTCACGTAGGCCGGGCTGCGCTGGCGGCCTTCGATTTTCACCGAGGCAATATTGGCGGCCAGCAGTTCCGGCAGCAATTCCAGCGTGTTGAGGCTGGTGGGCTCCTCCAGCGCGTGGTAGCGCTCGCCGTCCACCAGATAACGGCCTTTGCACAGCGTCGGGTAGCCCGCGTTTTCACCGTCCTGATAGCGGTCAATTAACACGTCATTCAGGCGTGACTCCAGTCCCTGCGGCGTTTGCTGCCAGCGAACGAAGCGGGCAGGCGAGCAGGCACCGACGGTATTTGGCGATTCCCCGGTGAGATAGGAAGAAAGATAGCAGCGGCCTTCGGCCATGATGCACAGGCTGCCGAAGGCAAAAACCTCCAGCGGCACTGGCGTGACGCGCGCCAGTTGCTTAACCTGATGAATAGAGAGCACGCGCGGCAGCACCACGCGGGCTACGTCAAAGTGTCGATGATAAAAACGCACGGCCTCTTCATTGGTGGCCGATGCTTGAACAGAGACGTGGCGCTCAATATGCGGATAACGTTCTGCCGCATACTCAAGCATGGCGAGGTCAGCCAGGATCAGCGCATCGGCGCCCAGCTGGGCCGCCATATCCACGGCGCGCTGCCAGCGGGCATAGCCATCAGGATGGGCAAAGGTATTGATGGCGATGTGCAGTTTGCGCCGGTGCTGGTGAACGAAGTTAACGGCTTCCTGAAGCTTTTTCTCCGTAAAGTTAAGACCCGCAAAATGGCGGGCGTTGGTATCATCTTTCAGCCCGATATAGACCGCATCGGCCCCATTTTCGATGGCCGCCTTAAGCGCCGGAAGGTTTCCGGCAGGGCAGAGCAGCTCCATAATTTATCCCGATGTTGTCGATCGCAGGGATCGTAAAAAATGTTAACGAGCTGGGATTTTAATTAACCCATACGCGACAATTTTTGATTTAAGGCAGCTAATGGCGTATTGATGGCACCAATAATGAGGTATACCGGACAACGGTTTGTTGATTTACGCCGCTATCTTCTTGTCGGGATATGGCAAAATAGCAGGACTATAGCTATCAGGGAGTAAAGCTCGTGCTGGATAAACTGCGTTCACGTCTCGTACAATTTGGTCCATCAATGCTGAGCGTGCCGGTAAAACTGGCGCCGTTCGCGCTTAAACGCCAGGTGCTGGAACAGGTACTGAGCTGGCAGTTCCGCCAGGTGCTACAGGACGGTGAGCTGGAGTTTCTGGAAGGCCGCTGGTTAAAGATTGAAGTGCGCGATATCGGGTTGCGCTGGTTTACTTCCGTTGAGAACGATCGGCTGATCGTCCGTGAAACCGCCGAGGCGGATGTCAGCTTTAGCGCGGATGCCAGCGATCTGCTGATGATCGTCGCGCGCAAACAGGATCCGGACACCCTCTTCTTCCAGCGTCGTCTGGTGATTGAAGGCGACACGGAGCTCGGTCTGTACGTCAAAAATTTAATGGATGCCATTGAGCTGGAGCAGATGCCGAAAGCGCTGCGTATGATGTTGATGCAAATGGCAGATTTCGTTGAGGCCGGGCTAAAAACCCCGCCGGACAGTAAACACACTTCAGTAGGTGAGCCATGCTGATTCGAGTCGAAATTGGGATTGATGCGCCGGGTATCGATGCGTTGTTACGCCGCTCTTTTGCAGGCGACGCCGAAGCCCAACTGGTTCACGATCTTCGCGAAGATGGCCTGATTACGCTGGGCCTGGTTGCCACCGACGATGAAGGGCAGGTGGTCGGCTACGTGGCCTTCAGCCCGGTGATTGTGCAGGGTGAAGAGTTACAGTGGGTCGGCATGGCGCCGCTGGCGGTGGATGAAAACTACCGTGGCCAGGGCCTGGCGCGCCAGCTGGTCTATGAAGGGCTGGATTCACTGAATGAATTTGGCTATGCCGCTGTCGTCGTTCTGGGCGATCCGGCGTTCTACGAACGTTTAGGTTTTGAGCCAGCGTCCAGATACGATCTGCGCTGCCACTGGCCGGGCACGGAAACGTCTTTCCTGGTGCATCCTCTGGCGGATGATGCGCTCGACGGCGTTACCGGTCTGGTGGAGTACCACGATCATTTCAATCGTTTTTAAGCAGGCTTTCGCGTAGCGCCTCGAAAGAGCCGTCCCCGTTGACGAGACGCTCTTTCTGGCGCTTCGTCAGCTGCTTGATGCGGTATTCCAGCCTGAGCGCCAGGGATCTGTCGCCCACGGCGGCTGAAAACGCTAACTGAAGTTCACCTTTCCCCCGCAGCGCCTTCGCCCCTTTCCCCGTTTGATGTTGTAAAAAACGCCGTGCCACATCGGTAGTGATCCCGGTGTAGAGTGCGTTATCAGCGGTTCGGACAAGATAGAGAAACCAGCACACGGTAAACAGATTCAGTATGTTAAGGTGAACGCACCATAGCATGAGAGAGAGCGAAAATGGAAACACTGGCCGCCATTAACCGCTGGCTGGCAAAGCAGCATGTCGTGACCTGGTGCGTCTGTAAAGACGAGGAGATGTGGTGCGCAAATGCCTTTTATTACTACGATCCCGGGCGCGTGGCCTTTTACGTGATGAGCGAAGATAAAACGCGGCATGCGCAGATGACGGGCCAGCGGGCAAAAGTGGCGGGCACGGTAAACGGTCAGCCTAAAACCGTTGCGCTGATCCGCGGGGTCCAGTTTAAAGGCGAAATTCGTCGCCTGGAAGGTGAGGAGAGCGACGCGCAACGTAAACGCTATACGCGCCGCTTCCCGGTGGCCGCGGCGCTAAAAGCCCCGGTGTGGGAAATCCGCCTTGATGAGCTGAAATTTACCGACAACACCCTGGGCTTTGGCAAGAAGCTGCACTGGTTACGCGCCGAGCAGGCGTAGCGCTTCACGGTTAAACGCTGGCAGATCGTCCGGTGTACGGCTGGTGATCAGCTGATCGTTATCGTTCACCACTTCCTGATCGTAGAACTCGGCTCCCGCGTTTTTCAGATCGATAACGATCGGCTTCACCGCGGTGAGCTTACGCCCGCGTACCACCTCGGCGCTGATCAGCAGCTGCGGACCGTGGCAAATGGCAAATACCGGTTTACCGGTGCCGACGAAGTCACGGGTAAAGGTGACGAAACGCTCGTCTCCGCGCAGGGAATCCGGTGAATGACCGCCCGGTAACAGCAGGGCGTCGAAATCCGACGGGCTGACGTTATCAATGGATTCGTCAATGGTCACGCTGGCTTCGCCCTTATGGCCCTTCACGGTTTTACCCGCTTCTTTCTCGATGGTGACCACCTCGTGGCCCGCCTTGCGGAATGCCTCTGCTGGCGACGTAAATTCTGAATCTTCAAACTCGTCGGTAATCAAGACTGCGATTTTTTTACCCATGCTTCCTCCGTTGTTTTCGCTTCAGACTGTTTTTTTCCCGTTTGTGGTAAATACTTACCGGTAACAGACTTTTAAGTGTGGTAGAGCAGGCCCAGAACGCAAACGGACAATTCTGTAAAGGGGATAAGATGAGTCAGGTACTGATTACCGGCGCAACCGGGCTGGTGGGTGGACATCTGCTGCGGCTGCTGATCCAGGATCGGCATATCAATTATATCGCCGCCCCGACGCGTCGCCCGCTGTTGGATATCACCGGCGTCTATAACCCGCACGATCCACAGCTCACCGACGCGCTGGCGCAGGTGCAGGATCCCATTGATATCGCCTTTTGCTGCCTTGGCACCACCCGACGGGAAGCGGGCAGTAAAGAAGCTTTTGTCCATGCGGATTACACACTGGTGGTGGATACCGCCCTGACGGCGAAAAAGCTGGGCGCAAAACATTTCCTGGTAGTCAGCGCGCACGGCGCGAATGCAGGCTCGCCGTTTTTTTACAACCAGGTGAAGGGCAAAATGGAAGAGGCGTTAATCGCGCAGAAATGGGAGCGCCTGACCATCGCGCGGCCTTCCATGCTGATGGGGCACCGTGACGAACGTCGTTTTAACGAGTCATTTTTCGCTCCGCTGTTTCGCATTCTGCCGGGTAACTGGAAGTCCATCGAGGCGCGGGATGTCGCGCTGGCGATGCTAAAAGAGGCGCTGGCTCCGTCGCAGGAGGGGGTTAATATTATCCCTTCGGCAAAACTGCGTGAAATCGCGCAGGGCGAGGCGTAAACTTCCCCGGCTTATTAAATAACACCTTCCGGGGAATGGTATGACTGGTCAGTCTTCATCTCAGGCGGCAACACCTGTTCAGTGGTGGAAGCCCGCACTCTTCTTTCTCGTGGTCATCATTGGCCTCTGGTATGTGAAATGGCAGCCGTACTACGGTAAAGCCTTCACCGCCGCCGACACCCACAGCATCGGTAAATCGATTCTCGCGCAGGCCGATTCCAGCCCGCTACGCGCGGCGTGGGATTACGCCATGGTCTATTTTCTTGCCGTCTGGAAAGCGGCGGTATTGGGCGTATTGCTGGGCTCGCTGATTCAGGTACTTATCCCGCGTAACTGGCTGGTGAAAACTCTGGGACAGCCGCGCTTGCAGGGCACGCTGCTGGGGACGATTTTCTCCCTGCCGGGCATGATGTGCTCCTGCTGCGCCGCACCGGTGGCGGCGGGTATGCGCCGACAGCATGTGTCGATGGGCGGCGCGCTTGCCTTCTGGATGGGTAACCCCCTGCTGAACCCGGCAACGCTGGTGTTTATGGGCTTCGTTCTCGGCTGGCATTTTGCGTTTATCCGTCTGGCGGCTGGCCTGCTGACGGTGGTGCTTGTCGCTACGCTGGTGCAGCACCTGGTGAAAGACAACGAGGCCGGGCCTGCCTCCGTTGAGCTGGACGTCAGCGAGCCGCAGGGCAGTTTCTTTGCTCGCTGGGGCAAAGCGCTGTGGCAGCTTTTCTGGAGCACCATTCCGGTCTATATCCTGGCCGTACTGGTGCTGGGGGCGGCGCGCGTCTGGCTGTTCCCGCATGCGGATGGCGCTATCGACAACACGCTGATGTGGGTGATTGCGATGGCGGTGGCCGGGTGCCTGTTTGTGATCCCAACCGCGGCGGAGATCCCGATTATTCAGACCATGATGATGGCTGGTATGGGGACCGCACCGGCGCTGGCGCTGCTCATCACGCTGCCGGCGGTGAGCCTGCCGTCGCTTATCATGCTGCGTAAGTCATTCCCGGCGAAAGCGCTGTGGCTGACTGCGGGGCTGGTGGCGTTGAGCGGAGTTATTGTGGGGAGTATGGCGCTTGTGTGAAAAAAGCCCGGTGGCGCTAGCGCTTACCGGGCCTGTAGTCAGGTGGTAATTACTTAATGTAAGTAAAGGCGGTGGTGACGTGTTTCACGCCGCTCACCCGGCTGGCGATATCCGCCGCCGCTTTCCCTTCACGTTCCGTCACCAGACCCAGCAGGAATACTTCGCCGTTCTCCGTGGTCACTTTCACGTTTGAGGATTTCACCTGGTCGGTACCCAGCAGCTGGGAACGCACTTTGGTGGTGATCCAAGTATCAGATGACGCGGTGCCGAGACCAATCGGCTGGCCCTGGCGGATCTCGTTAAACACTTCCGCCGTGCCTTCCACACCCATCGCGATCTGTTTGGCGCGCGAGGCGAGTTCAGGATTTGGCGCCTGGCCTGCCAGCAGTACTTTGCCCTGATAAGCCGTCACGTTGATGCGTGCTTCCTTCTTGATCTGCTCGTCTTTCGACAGCGCACTGTTTACGCGCAGCTCAAGCGTACCGTCATCCACCTGCGTCCCAACGGTGCGCGGATCGGTCGCTGCTTTGGTGCCGACCGCTGCGGTGCCGACTACAGCGGCAGCGATGCATCCCTGAAGCAGTAATGCAGACATCACGACTGCAAGGGCCGATAAAACCTTCATGAGAACTCCTTAATCATCCTGGTGAGGGAAAAGCGTGTTATCGATCAGATCGCATAAGCAGTTCACCGTGAGCATATGCATCTCCTGGATGCGGGCGCTACGGTGCGAAGGAATGCGGATCTCCACATCCTGCGGCCCCAGCAGGCCAGCCAGCTCTCCGCCGTCGTAACCGGTCAGGGCGACAATCGTCATATCCCGGGTCACGGCCGCTTCAACCGCTTTAACGATATCCCGGCTGTTACCGCGCGTGGAGATCGCCAGCAGCACGTCTCCGGCATGGCCTAAGGCGCGCACCTGCTTGGCGTAGATTTCGTCATGCAGACGATCGTTGGCAATCGCAGTTAAGACCACGTTATCGGTGTTTAGTGCAATGGCAGGTAAACTCGGGCGCTCGGTTTCGAAGCGATTGATCATGCTGGCAGCAAAATGCTGTGCGTTGGCGGCGGACGTGCCATTGCCACAACAGAGGATTTTGTTGCCGTTGAGCAGCGACTGAACCAGCGTCATCGCTGCACGCGAGATCGCGTCCGGGAGGGCTTCCGCCGCGGCAATCTGCGTTTGAATGCTTTCTGTGAAGCACACTTTAATTCGTTCGAGCACGGTATCCCTTTAAAATCTTATTTATGCGTCTTCGCCAAACGCGTTTTTAAGCCAGTCGATCGCATTTCCGGTGAAGGCTACCACATCGAAACGGCAATCCACAGTATCAAAACTCCCATTATGGCGGGCAAGCCACAAGTGGGCAGTCTGTAATAATTTTTGTTGTTTGGCGAGCGTCACGCTGGCGGCAGCACCGCCAAAACGGGACGACTGTCGGAAGCGAACTTCAACAAACACGATGGTCTGACCGTCTTTCATGATCAGGTCAATCTCGCCGCCGCGCCCGCGAACGTTGGCGGCGACAAAGCGCAGTCCTTTGCCTTCAAGCCAGCGTCGCGCCTTTAACTCCCACGCGTCGCCGGTCTGTTTACGGCTTAACTGGCCGGGACAATCTGCCCCTGCTGGTATTTGAGCCATGATAACTTCCTGTTAATCACACAATCCTGATCGGCGGTCAGATCGCCGGTATTCCCGTTAAGCTCGAAGCCCGGTACCTGACGCATCTGGGTGAAGTGGTTTGCCAGCGCCCAGGCATCGACGCCCATCGCGTACAGACGCGCCAGGGAATAGTCATTGCGCACCGCGCCCAGCGCCTGCTGCATCAACTGCGGGTTGCTGCCTGCCAGCATGGGGATCTCGCTGTATTGCAGTCCTTCCATTTCCAGACGGAAATCCGGGCCTGCGGTACCCTGTGCGCTGCGTGAGCTGGCGTAGAGCGTTGCACCGCTCTGGCTGCCGTTACGCATGGCGATCATCGGTTTGATAAAGGCGATCTCTTCCGGCGTAGCGACGATGTACGCCGAATCCACTTTACCGCCGCCGCTGATTTGCGCGTCGGTAGGTGGTGCCGGGATCGTCAGACCGCCGATGGTGACGCTCTGCTGCTGCGGCAGGCTGGCGGATACCGGGCTACCGTTGAGGGCAATACCTGCCCCGCCGTTCACGCCCGCTCTCAGTTCGGAAGCTGAGCCAAATTTCTGCTGCAACACCACGCCACCGCCAAGGGTCTGCCACTCTTGCGCAAACGCGTTGGCAACGCGATCGCCCAGCGTGCTGCGTGGGATCAGCAGCAGCGGCGCCTGCTTGCCCTGCTCGTGAATATGGCGGGCCGCATCGCGGGCTTCATCCTCCGGAGAGAGGGCGAAGTAACAGATATTGGCGCGGTTCTGAACCTGCTCAGGCTGATTAAGCGCCAGCACGTTCAGCGTGGTGTTGCTCTTCATCAGCGCTTCCACGTTGTTTTTCAACAGCGGGCCGACAACGATGCTGGCCCCGTCCTGCTGAACCTGCGCCAGCACCTGGTCAAGCGGCTGGGCGCTGGTGTCGTAGATTTTCAACTCTGCACCAGGATTAGCGCTGGTGGTGGCCACAGCCTGCGGCTGGGTTGCTGGCTGCTGTTCCGGCTGCGCGGTTTGCGGCTGAGGTTGTTCTGCCGTCGCGGGCGCCGGTGTTTCAGCCGGGGCCTGTGTTGCCGCAGGCGCTGGGGTAGCAGGCTGCGTCGTTGGGGCGGTAACCGGATTCTGCATGGTGCCCTGCGCAGGGGTTTGCGCGGTGGTCAGGTCGCTGGTTTCGGCGGCGGACGGGCTGACAACGTCATTCACATTCGCCGCCTGTGCAGCCTGCGCCGGAACCGCGCTGCCGCTGACGGCGGTGGTGCCGTTTTTCGCGGCTTCAAAACCTTGCTGAATGGCGCGACCAAACACCGCAGCCTGACCGTTTAACGGCAGCAGCAGGGCAATTTTGCTGGTGGAGGCGGGCTTAAAGTTTTGCACGTTCACCAGCTGCGTTGGCAGCATTTTCGCTCCCGGGTTTTGCGGGTAACGCTTTTGCCAGTCGGTAATGCCGGCTTTCAGCATGTTCGGATCGCTGCGGTTGTTGAACCACATCTGTTGCAGATCCAGCCAGCCTTGCAGGACATTTTCATCGGCGTTGATTACCAGCGCCTTGGCCTGATCCTGGGTCATGGAGGCGAGCGCCTGCCAGGTTGCGTCAATATTTTTTTGCTTGTCCGCACCCGCGAGCAGAGGCTCCTGGGCAATCAGCGCGCGGAGTAGCGTCAGGGAAGGGCGACCCTGCTCAGCGGTGATACCGGCCTGCCAGAAACGGGCCTGCTGGTTTTTATCCAGCGTGCTGAGATCGATGGTGCCGAGGATCTTCTTCGCGCCGTCGTAATCTTTTTGCGCGACCTTAAGTTCTGCCGACAGCAGCGTCTGCTCATGGCGCTGAGTGTCGTTAAGATCCTGCGGCAGCTGGCTGAACAGCTCGGCGGCCTGCTGGGTTTTCCCTTCTTTCAGCAGTGCACGAATGGCGAGTAATTGCCAGTTGATCCTGGTATCATTTGTACTCTGCGACATTTGTTGCAGATAAAAGCCAGAATCAGCCTGAGCGGATCCCTGCATATGAGCAGTGCTCTGGTCAGGTGCCTGGGTGCCGCAGCCGGTAAAGATCAGGGCTGCCAGCAGGAGGGGCACGCTGTGCGCGGCTTTTTTTCGAAGAAACGTTAACGGTACCATACTGTATCCAGTGATTTTTTTACGCAATGCTCAATATTAAATCGGCAATACGGACGAAACAATGAAACAACACGAAACGGCAGATAATTCTCAAGGCCAGCTTTATATTGTACCTACTCCTATCGGGAATTTGTCTGATATTACCCAACGTGCGCTCACCGTATTGCAAGCTGTTGATTTAATTGCGGCTGAAGACACCCGTCATACCGGTTTACTGCTACAACACTTTGCCATCAACGCCCGTTTGTTTGCCCTGCACGATCACAATGAGCAACAAAAAGCCGAAACGCTTGTGGCGAAGCTTAAAGAAGGGCAGAACATCGCGCTGGTCTCCGATGCGGGAACGCCGCTGATCAACGATCCGGGCTACCATCTGGTACGCACCTGCCGGGAAGCTGGCATCCGCGTTGTGCCGCTGCCGGGGCCGTGCGCGGCGATTGCGGCGTTAAGCGCTGCGGGTCTGCCGTCCGATCGTTTCTGCTACGAAGGTTTCCTGCCAGCTAAATCCAAAGGTCGCCGCGATGTATTAAAGGATCTGGAAGCCGAACCGCGTACGTTGATCTTCTACGAATCCACTCACCGTCTGCTGGAAAGCCTGGAGGATATGGTGACCGTCTGGGGCGAAGGGCGCTACGTGGTGCTGGCGCGCGAGCTGACCAAAACGTGGGAAACCATTCACGGTGCGCCGGTCGGCGAACTGCTGGCGTGGGTGAAAGAAGACGAAAACCGCCGCAAGGGCGAAATGGTGCTGATTGTCGAAGGCCACAAAGCGCAGGAAGACGCTCTGCCTGCCGATGCGCTGCGTACGCTGGCCCTGCTACAGGCTGAACTTCCTCTGAAAAAAGCGGCGGCGCTGGCGGCGGAGATCCACGGCGTGAAGAAAAATGCGCTGTATAAATATGCGCTGGAGCAGCAGGGGGAGTAAGCCAAATGAGCCGCTATCAGCCTCCCTTCACCATCACACCCTTTATCCTCAATCAGGTGGTTGAGATTGGTGAACTATTGGGGCATTGGGCGGCACATTCAGGCAGAACTTCGCCACTCCTGCGTAAAGAGAACCGTATTCGAACTATTCAGGCATCGCTAGCCATTGAGCACAACTCGCTGACGACAGGGCAGGTGACGGCAATCATGGATGGCAAACGCGTGCTTGCACCTGAAAAAGATATTCAGGAAGTACGCAATGCTATCCTGGCATATGAGAAACTGCCCGAATGGAAGCCCTGGAAGCTCAACGACTTACTCAGTGCACACCGATTATTAATGATGGGTCTGGTCGATCATCCCGGAAAGCTCAGAAATGGGGACGTAGGGGTGTACCGTGGAAACCAGTTAGTCCACATGGCTCCGCCAGCCTCACAGATGAACCGCCTTATCGACGATCTTCTTTCCTGGCTTAAGCAAACCGATCTTCACCCGCTGATTGCCAGTTCGGTATTTCACTACGAGTTTGAATTTATTCATCCCTTTTCGGATGGAAATGGCCGCATGGGGCGGCTGTGGCAAACGTTGATCTTAAGCCAGTGGCGTGCAGAACTTGCATGGCTGCCCGTTGAAACACTCATTCACTTCCAGCAAGCGCGCTATTATCAGATTTTAGGACAATGCGATCGGGCCAGTGACTGCACGGCATTCGTGGCGTTTATGTTGCAAAATTTGGCCGAAGCTTTGCGGGAAGGCATCGATATGACATCCGCCACGTCGGAAAAAATGTCGGAAGAATTGTCGGAAAAGGAACACACTATCCTTGAATTGCTTACCGTTCAACCGCAAATGACTGCGGTGATGTTGGCCTCTGTATTGGGCGTGACTTCCCGCACTGCGGAACGTTATCTCCGTTCTTTGCAAACAAAAGGTAAATTAAAACGCCTTGGGGCAAGGAAAGGGGGAAGCTGGCAGGTCATGGCTTAACCTGCCAGCTGAACACTTTTTATTTCCACGGCATCGCCTCAAACACCAGCGTTTCCAGCGGTTGCAGCGTAATCACCACAGCGTTTTTATACTCCTCTGGTACGGTCGAATTACTGCCGTACACGGCTTTCAGGGTAAACTGCGAACGCTCTCCTGCCGGGATCTCAAAATCTTTGGTTAAATCCAGGAAGTAACGTTGCGGCTTATCCGATGGGTTGCGTAAGCCAAAAATCGCTTTGTCTTTACTCCATGAGGCCCAGCCGTAAACCTCAAGCGAAGTTGGGTCACCGCCAATCCAGTGAGTATCCACCAGCACGCTGGCATTCTCACGCGACCATTTCGCCGCCTGCGCCAGGGTATCCCACTTCGCCTTATTCAGCATGGACGGCGTAATGTACAGCTCCTGAAGCTGAGTTCCGGTTGCGAAGTAGCTCCAGACCTGATCGGCAAAATCGCTGTCTGTTTGCACTTTCTCGAGTCCATAGTAAGCGTTCTCTGCGCTGACGATCCCGTGGTACATCAGTGAGTTCAGCGGGAACAGCGGACCTTTACGCACGATGGATCGCCAGGTTTCGGCATCGCGGTAGGTCATCCACTGCTGCACTGGCGTGCCGGGGCCGTACAGGTTGATATCATCGCCCTGACGCCAGATTGAATCAGCATAGAACAGCCAGGACGGGCTGGCGTCGGTGCCGGTGGTCAGGTTGATAAACAGGTTCGGATTTGCGCTGCGCATGTTGTGCAGCAGGGCAATGGACGCGTCAAAATCCGATGCAAATGGGCTGCCCTTGATGTGCGAATTGGCGTTACCCATTCCGTCGAGCTTGAACGAGGTAATGTGCTCGTTTTTGATCAGCTTGATGATCTGATCGTTAAAGTTTTTAAAGTAGTTCGGCCCCGACAGCGCCAGCTTGCCGTCTACGGTTTCGAAACCATACTCTTTTGCATGCGAGACGCGAATATCGCGCGGCTTGTTGTAACCGCCCCACGGTGAAAGCCACAGCCCAACCGAGCTATGCAGGCTGTCGGCTTTTTCCCTGACTTTGCCAAAACCGTTGCTGAATGCCGGGCCAAACAGCCAGCGTCCGGTGCGATCGTCCCAGCCATCGTCCAGCAGGAACGCGTCCAGCGCCACCCCGCGTCCGGCAATAAATTCTTTATTCCATTCGTCCATCCGCCCAATGACATCCTGCTCGGAGTAAGGAGTAAAGAAGCCGATGTCCATCCAGCTGTTGTAGTGCAGGTAAGGCTTATAAGGCCGTGGACGCACGGCATCGATAAACTGGTTTACGCTGCGGCGCAGCTGATTAGCTTCCGGGAAAGTGCCGAACCAGGTGGTAAAACTAACCGGTGTCTCAGGCAGAATTGGCGTTTTCAGCTCCACGTTGAGGTTCGTGGTGGCTTCATAAGCGTAAGTATTCACAATCGGTTTGTCTGGCAGGATGAAGAACGAGTCGGCTACGATTGGCGAGCTGTTAATCGCCCCGTCAACGTAAGGTGCCTGAGACTGCTTCTTCGTCGGGAAGAAGGTAATTTTCGCTACGTCCCGCGGCTGCCCGACGGCGGCGATGGTGTAGCCGATGCTGGCGTATTTTCCCTTCACCAGGTTCAGTTTCACCGTTACGTTAAAATCCGGATGCGTAAAGTCGATGACTATCGCATTGTCCTGCTTTTCGACGTGCTTGATTTTGAAATCAGCGGTGTGGATTTTTGTTTCATCCGGTAGCGTCAGAAAGAACAACTCCTGGGGCGTGATCGGATGGTTAGCTTTGCTGTCCGTTACCACTACCGTTGCGTTTGCATCATCAAACGAAAGGGCAATATTGTCGTTACTGAGCGCGTAGTTTGCTGCCGCCGCACCATGAGAAACACAGAGAGTCAGCAGCGAGAGAGTGAGCATTTTTTTCATCGGGGTAAGATCCTTATCAGTAATGCTTCAGCATTCGGTTGATGGACTGTTCCAGCCAGTAGCGCTGGGTGCCGAAGTTAATACGCAGGTAGTTTTCGCCGTTTTGTACGTAGTGGCTGCCATCTTCAATGACCACGCCAGCCTGTTTTGCGAAATGTTGAGTTAGCGCCGTCGCACTGCGATCGTCCGCACTGACGTCTATCCAGGCGAGATACGACGACTCCGGGTTCATCATCTTCCATGCAGGGAAATGGGTCTGGATGGCATCCGCAAGGTAGCGGGCATTGCCGCGCAGATAACCATTCAGCGCGTCGAGCCATGGCAGACCTTGCTGATAAGCCAGAATAATTCCCCACACGCCGAAGATATTGGGCGAGGTAATGGAGTTCTTCTCCAGCTGCTGGCGGAAACGCTGGCGCAGCGAATCGTCTGGAATCATTGAGTAGGATGTTTTTAGCCCGCCAAGGTTGAAGGCTTTATTGGGGGAGGTCAGCACAATCAGGTTGTCCTGGGCGGCACAGCCCGAAGTCAGACAACTGACGAATGTACCGTCCAGAATGTGCTCGGCGTGAACCTCATCAACCACCAGAATCGTGCCGTAGCGCTTACAGAGATCGGACACCTGACGTATCTCATCCGCGCGCCAGATTCGGCCCGAAGGGTTATGCGGCGAGCAGAAGAACCACAGTTTTGGACGGTGAGTTTTGAGCTGAACTTCAATCAGATTAAAATCCAGCTGATAGCGGTTTTCCTTCACGCTCAGCGGATTTGCAAGCACCCGCACGCCCTGTCGCTGTGTCGCCATCGCAAACGGGTCATACACTGGGGTATTCATCATCACGCAGTCCCCGGGTTTGCAGAACGCCTGAACTGTATAGTGCAGCGTGGAAACGGTGCCGTAGGTCAGGGTGATCCATGACTCATGCACCTCAACCTGATGACGGGTGCGCTGGAAGGCGATGACCGCATCGTAGAATTCGTCGAAGCACCAGGTGTAACCGAAGGTGCCATGCTCCACGATGCGCTGGAAGCCTTCAATCACAGCGGGTGGCGAGGTGAAATCCATATCTGCTATCCACAGCGGGATAAATCCCTCCGGGACATCACCGAAACGCGAGCACACAAACGCATGATCCCATTTACGGCATTTATCGCTTTTACGCTCAATGATTCTGTCGAAATCAAACACAACGTCCCCCTGTTAAATTAAGGCTTCAATGCCAGATTTGACGCTCTGCACCTGCGGACCGATGATCACCTGAACGCTGTGGGCATCAAGCACTACTACTGACAAGGCGCCCGCGGCCTTCAGCGCCTGCTGGTCGATAAGCCCCATATCTTTTACCACCAGACGTAAGCGGGTGATGCAGTTGTCGAGCGACTCAATATTCTCTTTACCGCCAAGCGCGCGAAGAATAAGCCCATGATCGTATTTCGATTTTCCACGTGCCCGGGTATTGGCTTCCACCGCCTGGAGCGCACCCTGCGCGTCAACCTCACGGCCCGGCGTTTTAATATCGTGCCTGAGGATGTACCAGCGGAAGACGAAGAAGTAGATAGCAAACCAGGCAATACCCACCGGGAACAGCAGATACCATTTGGTCGACATCCCCTGCATGACGCCGAAGATCAGCAGATCCAGAATGCCGCCGTCGGTGTTGCCGATGGTGACGCCGAGCAGCGCCATCACCATCAGCGCCAGGCCAGACATAACGATATGAAACGCGTAAAGCACAGGGGCAATAAACAGGAACAGGAACTCAATCGGCTCTGAAATACCCGTGACAACTGAAACCAGCACGCCTGAAAGCAGCAGCCCTTTAATCACCGGACGGTTTTCCGGGCGCGCGGTGCGGTAGATAGCGTAAGCCACGGCAGGCAGGCCGAAGATAAATGTCGGCATAAACCCTTGCGATAAAAATGCCGTAACGTGCGGACTAAACGGCAGGCCAGCTTTCAGCTCGGCGTAGAAAATGTTCAGCGCACCGGCCACTTCCTGGCCGTTAACCATCTCAATGCCACCCGCCGGGGTGAAGCGCACCATCGCCAGCAGGATGTGGTGCAGGCCAAAAGGTTTGAGCAGCAGTACGCCTACGCCATACAGGAACGGCCCAAAGACGCTGGTGCTCTGGATGATATGACCAATCCCGGCAATGCCCATTGCCACATATTCCCACAGCAGGGGGATAAACAAGCCGACCAGCGACAGGGTGAGGGCGGTAATGATGGGCACAAAACGAATGCCGCTAAAGAAGGCAAACGCGTCGTGCAGCACCGTGTCCTGGAAACGTTCGTGCAGGAAGTAGGTGATCACCCCTACCACAATGCCGCCGAGCACGCCCATCTCCAGCGTTTGAATGCCAAGCACAATGGATTGTCCCACCTGTCTCATGGTGGCGGCATCCGCAAGCTGGTGGGTGGCGGTCAGGTAGTAGTTGATGCTCATGTTCATCAGCATGTAGCCAACGAATCCGGCAAAAGCGCCCACCGCTTTATTACGTCTGGCAAGGCCCATCGGGATCGCCATGGCAAACATCAGCGGCAGATAGGTAAAAGCAAAGCCGCCGACCATGGCGATAAAACCAAAGGTGAGCTGCGTTAACTCGCCGCCCAGAAAGGGAAAACTTTTGATGGTGGAAGGGCTGGTGACAGAACTACCGATACCTAACAACAACCCCATAAAGGCCAACAGTGAGACCGGGAACATAAACGTCTTTCCCAGGCTCTGGAAAAACTCCCACGCTTTCGATTTAAACGACTTTTCCTGTGTCATGTAGGGACTCCTCGGATTTTTAGGATAATGGAAGGCGCTGTCCGGCTTAAGGACGCGCCTTCATATTTGCGAGGCTTATAGTTATTTTTTTAGGTACTAACGTTATGCGCGATGGGTTCAGGCTTCAGTCGCAAGCAGCAGCCGGTTCGCCGAGCCGCAAACGGTGATTTTGCTTCTGACCACCTCTTTCATGGCATCCATGCCGACGCGCATGTAGAAGCGCGGATCGTTGCCCTGTGGGTTCTCGGCAAACCAGGCTTTGACTGCGTCAGAGAAGGCAATTTTCAGCTCTGTTGCGACGTTAACTTTGCAGACGCCCAGCTCAATGGTGCGGCGCACATCCTCATCCGGCACATCACTCGCACCGTGCAGCACCAGCGGCACTGTCACTACCTCGCGGATCTCGGCCAGCCGCTGGAAGTCGATTTTTGGGCGTTTGGTATAAAGACCGTGCGCGGTACCGATGGCAACGGCGAGGCTGTCCACGCCTGTCATTTCGACAAAGCGTTTTGCTTCCTGCGGGTCGGTCAGGAACGCGCTTTCGGCGTCGACGCTCATGTCATCTTCCACTCCGCCCAGTCGGCCCAGTTCGGCCTCGACGCTACAGTCGTTGAGGTGGCAGAAATCGACGACCGATTTCACCAGCTTGACGTTTTGTTCGAAGGGGTAATGGCTACCGTCGATCATTGTGCTACGTACGCCGGCATGGACTTTGCGGCGAATGTCGTCCAGCGATTCGTGGTGATCGAGGTGTAGCGCCAGCGGCATGTCATAAGTAAGGGAATATGCGCTGCACAAGGCGTAGATCTCTTCCAGCGCAATATGTTTAAACGTCCCCGGCGTACCCGCGAGGATCACCGGCGATCGCATTTCGCTACAGACTTCGAGGATCGCCTGGATCGTCTCGGCGTTATGGATGTTAAAGGCCGGAACGGCATAGCCCTTCGCCTGTGCGTCCTGCAAAAGATATTTGGTAGAAATAATACTCATGAGCCTGTCCTCTTAAGCCTGCCACGGATGAATAACGACGCCCTGGACCACACGGTTAACCGTACCGCTGGCGGATGGCGTATCCGGCGTATTGCCAACGTGCAGAGACTGGGTCAGTGCGAAGACCTGGGCGTACATCAGGAAGCAGAACGCCTGCTCCATATCGTTAAATGAACGGGAAGGCGGCAGCAGGATATGCGGGCCAGCTTCAATGACCGGATCCGTTTCGGCTGCAATGGCTACCACGCGCATGGCCTGACGATCGCGTCGCAATTCGGCGAGCAGATCCAGATCGTACTGACGCGTATACGGATGGCTGGAGACAAACACGACGACCAGCGTTTCGTTGTCCACCAGCGACTTAGGCCCGTGACGGAAACCCGTTGGCGAATCGTAGAATGCCGCCAGCTTGCCGGCGGTCAGCTCCAGCACCTTCAGCGCAGACTCCCGTGCGGCGCCCTGTAATCCACCGCTGCCCAGATAAACAATGCGTTTCCACGGTTCGTTACCAAAGACGCCGGGACTGAAATCGCCAAGCGATGTAAGGATCGCCTGACAGCGATCGGACACGTCGCGGAACGTTTTGCTGTTGATCGTTTCCGGTGCGAATACCGCCAGGCAGCTCGCCATCATGGTGGTGATGCTGCTTGTCATCGCGAACCCGCGATCGTGCGTTTCGGCTGGCATGAGCAGAGCGCAGGCGTTATCGCTGTCGACGGCATTCTGGTACAGGCTGCCTGCTTCATTACAGGTGATCGACAGGTGGTAGCACTCCGGTACAAACTGATTCGCCAGCTCAACGGCGGCGACGCTCTCCGGGCTATTGCCAGAACGGGCGAAAGAGACCAGCAGCAGCGGGTGCGAAGGGCTGAAATAATCCATCGGGTTGGTGACCAGATCGGTCGTAGGTATCGCGGTGATGTTTTTCCCCGTGTGGCTGGCAAGCCATGGCGCAATGATGTCGCCGATAAAAGCAGACGTACCCGCGCCGGTCAGAACGATCCGCAGATCGGGCTTGCGCAACAGTGGCGTCAGAAAACTGTCGATCGACGCGCGCAGATTATCAATATTGTTGAGCGAGCGAAGCCAGCTGGCTGGCTGCTGGCGGATCTCTTTTTCGGTCCAGGTGCCGGTGGTGGCGATAGTGGTTTGTGGCATAACTCAGTCCTTAGTCGTGTGAATTCCACATCAGACGCTGGCAAATGTGTCGCTATCTTTCGTTTCGTTTCACTTGTTCACTTTAGCAGTTAAATAAAATTTATAGAAAAGAAATAGAAAGTTCAATGGCGAAAAAGAAATAAAACGAAAAGTGTGATCGCGAAAGGAAAGGCGAAAATCAAGGAAAGGAAAAGAAAGGCCTTACGATCGTCTTCCGTAAGGCCAACAGGGCACACTGTGAAGGGGCTACAGGGAAAGAGCCTGACCCTGGATCCAGATCTGCCGGAGGTGTAAACCCGCATCCAGCGCAAGAACATTGGCGCGTTTGCCTGGCGCTAACGTTCCCAGCAGGTGATCCATCCCGAGCAGACGGGCAGGATGCAGCGAGGCCATATGGATTGCGTTTTCTGGGGCGATCCCCGTATGCTCCACCATATTTCGCACGGCGGCATCCAGCGCGAGCGTGCTGCCCGCCAGCCCGCCTGAGGCCGTGCGGACAACGCCGCCCTGCATCTCGACATTTTCACCACACAACGTATAGCGCCCATCAGGCATACCCGCCGCCTGCATGGCATCGGTAATCAGCACCGTACGATCCTTCGCGCAGCAACAACATAGCCGCATGGCTCCAGGATGAACGTGATGCCCGTCGGCAATAAGCTCCAGCCACGCGCGTGGGTCCGTAAGCCCGGCGCCAACCATGCCGGGCTCCCGGTGGTGTAACCCCGTCATGCCGTTGTAGCAGTGCACCAGCCCGGCTGCGCCTGCATCAAATGCGGCCAGGGTTTGCGCGTATGTAGCGGCGCTGTGGCCCAGCATGACGCGTATCCCTTTTTGCTTGAGGTGATGGATCGCCTTCAGGGCATCCACTTTTTCCGGAGCAAGCGCCACCACCCGCAGCGTGTTCTGCGAAACCGCAATCAGCTCATCAAGTTCCGCGAGATCCAGTTCGCGAAATAGTTCTGGCGGGTGCGCCCCTTTGTTCTGCGGTGTAAAGTACGGGCCTTCCAGATAGCTGCCCAGGATCTGCGCGCCGGGGCCACCGGCATGACAGCGCCGGGCAATGCGCCGTAACGCGCCATGGATCGCCTCCAGCGGAGCGGTGACGGTGGTAGGCAGAAACGCCCCCACGCCTTCACGCGCTTTGTGCACGGCTAACCGGTCCAGCACGTCGGGCGCATCATCCATCACATCCACACCCGCGCCGCCGTGGACGTGGATATCAATGTATGCCGGGCAAAGCAGGTCTGCCTCGCGGGTATTAACCCCTGCCGGAATCGGCTCGATGGCGGTGATGACGCCTCTATCCATACGCAGCTGATGGTCATCCAGCCAGCCCTGCCCGGTAAGCAGACGACGCGCGCGCAGCAGCTGGCTCATATCCCTTCCTCGGCGGGCGCTTCCTCGCGACAGCGTGCAAGTTCATCCACCAGGCTGGTCAGGCCGCGATGGCCGCACTCCAGCGCCTGCAAACGAAAGGCTTCACTGCTTAATCCGTCGCGCTCCAGAACCATCTCCAGCAAAAGCTGGAGATTGGTGCCGGTGATCACTTCGCTGCCGGGGCGCTGCATCGCGAGGGTAGAGGCCACACGAAACGGCGTACCGCCGAGAAGATCGGTGAGAAACACGATATCGTGCTCTGCATCCAGTTCATTCACTGCCTGCTCAAGCTGCGCGGTCAGCCGCACAGTGGTGGAGCTTTCCGGAAAATCGATGGCGATAAACTGCGGCTGTTCGCCGAGGATTTGCTTCATCGCCTGTTCCAGCCCGCTGGCAAAACCGCCGTGACCCGTCAAAATAATGCCTAACATCGCAACCTCTTTGCTTATTACAGGAAGTGACAGAATTTACCGACAACGCCCAGCACCACGGTGATACCAATCAGGCGCAGCGGGCTCCAGCCACGGCGTACCAGCCAGAACATGGTCAGGGTGTAGACCAGCGGCAGAAAAGCGGGCATCAGTTTGTCGATCACATCGGTTTGCAGTTTGACGACCGCATCCCCGGCTTTAATCTCGAGTGTGGTATTCAGGCGCACATAGGTTGCCACCAGCGCACCAATCACTGTCATCCCGACAATGGACGCAGCATGACCAACCTTTTTGGTGTTGGCCTTGATCAGCGGGATCGCGGCGACACCCATTCGATAGGCATAGTGCGCCAGACCAAAACGCAGGCCGAGATGCACCACGTTAAACAGCACGATAAAGACCACCGCGCCAAGAATGGATCCCTGTAGCGCCAGGCTGGCGCCAATCCCCCCGCAGATGGGCAGCAGGGTCAGCCAGAACATGGCGTCACCAATGCCACCGAGCGGTGCGCCGACGGCAATTTTAGTGCTCTGGATGCTGTTCACATCCTGCTTGGAACGCTCCATTGCCAGAATAATGCCGATGACGAAGGTCACCAGGAACGGGTGGGTGTTGAAGAAGCCCATATGGCCTTTCATGGCGCGCGCCAGGTCCCGCTTATTGGTGTGGATCTTTTTCAGCGCGGGCAGTAGCCCATACAGCCAGCCGGAGGCCTGCATACGCTCGTAGTTAAACGAGGCCTGTAGCAGCATGGAACGCCAGGCGACACGGTTAATATCCTTTTTCGTTAGCTCAGCGCCAATACTCTGGTCTTCGTAGACGTTTTCATTCACGCCGGTCAGCAGTGTCTCTTCACTTTCAGACACGCCCGGCAGGGTGGTGTGATTAGATGCCATCTTCAAATTCCTCTTTCTGGGCCGCAGGCGCCGTGGGTTCAGGCGATTTGCGCAGCAGGTCGATCAGCGCCATCGCCAGCGCAGCCGCGGCAATCGCCAGCACCGGGAGTTTCAGCCAGGCCGCGGCGACAAAGCCGATAATGAAGTAAGGGATGTAAACGTTTTTCATCATGATCTTCAGCAGCACGGCGAAGCCGATCGCTGGCATGATGCCGCCCGCGACGCCGAGACCGTCGATCAGACGTTCCGGCAGCACGTCAATGGCGGTTTTCGCATGTTCAGCCCCGAAGTAGATGGGCAGAAACGCGCACAGGAAGTAGAAGACGCCGAGCGCCAGCAGTGCCAGATAGTTGACCCGTTCAATACCACGGGTGTCTGCGTTAGCCGCCATGCGATCGCAGCGGGACATCACGCCGGACATCACCGAGAAGAGGAAGGTGATCCCCATCTGAACCGCCACGGCAAACGGCACGGCGACCCCAACGGCGACATCCGGCTTCACGCCTGTAGTAATGGCAAATGTGGTGCCAACGATGGTGCCGATAATCACGTTTGGCGGCTGCGCGCCCGCCAGCGGCGCGAGTCCCATCCAGACCAGTTCTAACGTACCGCCGGTCAGAATTCCGGTGTGCAAATCGCCCAGAATCAGGCCAACCAGTGGCCCGAGTACCACCGGACGGTGCATGTGTGTTAAGCCGTTAAACATATCCAGGCCCGCTATAAAGGCGAGAAGCCCCAGCGCGAAAGCCTGCAACAGACTGATTTCCATTGTGAATCCCTCAGAGCAGTTTAAAGAGATCCAAAGCAGTCTCTGTTGGAACGCCCTGAACGAAGCATTCCACTCCGGCCGCCTTCAGGCCGTTAAACGCGGCGATATCGTTCGCGTCTACAGATACCGTTTTGGCAATTTGCTGTTTGCCACTGGCGTAATGCATATTTCCGACGTTAATACGGGTGATGGGCACGCCGCCCTCGACCAGCGTTAAAAAATCAGCCGGTGTTTTACAGACCAGCAGAATTTTCTGCCGGTCGGCGGCGCGATGAATGTTGTCGATCACTTTTTGCAGGGACCAGAAACGCACGGCGATGCCTTCCGCCAGCACCATCTCCATCAGGTTTTGCTGAACCGGATCGTCTGCAACCTCGTCATTTGCCACCAGCACCAGGTTCGCCCCCGCAAACCCCACCCACTGTACGCCCACCTGACCGTGGATCAGGCGTTCATCAATGCGGCATAAGACAATGTTTGGCATAGCGTTTTCCTCTTTTTAATTATGCGTGTTGAGTCGTTACGCCTTCGCAGGCGGCATGGTACTGCTGGAGTATGTCCTGAATGTGGTCGAGGATGAGTTCCCGTGGTGTGGACCTGAGAGCGCCATCGCGAACTTTGCTGTACTGCAACGGCAGATACTGGCTGATCAGCGGCAGCGGGATCGGTTCATCCGCCAGGTTGCGTACCAGCCGCTCAAAGGCGTCGTCAATCTGGCTGTCTGGCCAGTAATAGCGCACGCGGTCGGAATAGCTGTAACCGCGCGCCAGGCGACGGGCATTGCCGTCGCCGTGATAGTGGCTTTGCCAGTATTCCGGGCGATCGAGCATCACGTTTTCCAGGACGTGACGCAGCCCTGAGCAGGCTTTTGCCGGCAGCAGCTCTTCTTCAATTGCTGCCAGTGAGAACAGCGCTTCGCGCAGCGCGAAGGTTAGCGCAGGGCCGACTTTCAGAATGGCGAAGTGATCTTTCACCAACTGGCGCAGCGCCTGCGGCGTCTGGTAATCGGTAGAGTGTGCTTCAAATACAAGCGTGTCGTAGGCTTCAACCATCTCGCTCAGCGCGACGGCTTTATGCGGTTGATAGTCACAAACCTGCGCATGGTCGAACTCAACGCCAGGCTGAACCACCAGGCCAATAATGCGCGGCCAGATGTCGCTTAACCCTTCCTTCTCGAATGCGTGGCGGTGTGCCTCAAGCGTGGCGCGTGCCGCCTCTGGCGTGGTGACCTCAAGCTCGGTCAGCGTCTCGTGTGCCCCACCGGGAACCGGAACTTCCGTGCCGATAACGTAGACCAGATCGGCTACGCCAAATTGCTCGAGACAGGTGGTTTCGGCAATTTTAGCCAGCCGAGCGGCACGCCCGGCAACGATTGCATCGGTTAACGGAACCGGGTCGTCTTCGCAGGACATGCTGCAATCGAGGTGAATTTTTTTAAATCCGGCCGCCACGTAGCTTCTGATCAGATCGTCGGCGTTCGCCATCGCCTGCGAAGCCGGCAGGTTTTGCCAGCGGTTTGGACCTAAATGATCGCCGCCAAGGATCAGCTGCGAGGTGGGGAAACCAAGAGATCCCGCCAGCTTGCAGACAAACCCATAAAAATCGGCGGGCGTCATACCGGTATAACCGCCAAACTGATCCACCTGGTTTGAGGTGGCTTCTATCAGCAGGGGCGTCTGTTGTGAATGGGCGTAACGTAGTGCAGCTTCAAGTACCAGTGGATGTGCGGAACAGACGGCATAAATCCCGTTTGTATTCCCCCGTTTATGTTGTTCCACCATTTCTGTCAGATGTTTCACTTTCCTCTCCATTTCGGATGGTGTTGGTATTCATCTTTCGTTTTGTTTCATTTGATACTGCATTATGGTGAGGTAAAAATAAAACGAAAGATAATAGTTTTCCGATCTGTTTCACAAAAGAAACATAATGAAAGGTTTCAGCGGCGATTAAGCTTGCGTCCGCACACCATACAGGGCTTGCATTCCCTCAAAAGAAAGGCGTTAATAAGCAAAACGAAATGAAACGAAAGTGTATTTACTAAGGAGCTCGTATGAGCAGCACCGATTCGTCCGCAGAGAAGCGCATCACCGGCACCAGTGAAAGGCGAGAGCAGATCATTCAGCGGTTGCGGGCGCAGGGAAGCGTGCAGGTTAACGATCTTTCTCTTTTATTCGGCGTGTCGACGGTGACGATCCGTAACGATCTGGCCTTTCTGGAAAAGCAGGGGATTGCCGTTCGCGCTTACGGCGGCGCGCTGATTTGCGAAGGCAATGCCCCCGGCGTGGAGCCGTCCGTTGAGGACAAAAGTTCCCTTAATACGGCAGTGAAGCGCAGCATCGCGCAGGCGGCGGCTGAACTGGTGAAGCCGGGTCACCGCATTATTCTGGACTCCGGCACCACAACCTTTGAAATTGCCCGCATGCTGCGCCAGCACACCGATGTCATTGCCATGACCAACGGGATGAACGTGGCAAACGCGCTGCTGGAAGCGGAGGGCGTAGAGCTGCTGATGACCGGCGGGCACTTGCGCCGTCAGTCGCAGTCCTTCTACGGCGACCAGGCGGAGCAGTCCTTACAGAATTACCATTTTGACCTGCTGTTCCTGGGCGTCGATGCCATCGATCTCGACCGGGGGGTGAGTACGCACAACGAGGATGAAGCCCGTCTGAACCGCAAAATGTGCGAGGTGGCGGAGCGTATTATCGTTGTCACTGACTCCAGCAAGTTTAACCGTTCAAGCCTGCATAAAATCATTGATACTCAGCGGATCGACATGATTATCGTTGATGAAGGCATTCCGGCGGAAAGCCTTGAAGGATTACGCAAAAGCGGGATCGATGTGGTGCTGGTCTAAAGAGGCTTTTCCCCTCTCCCTAACCCTCTCCCCATAGGGAGAGGGTTCCCCAGTAATTTGAAAGCAA